>JADFPZ010000002.1 GCA_022562075.1 Candidatus Zixiibacteriota bacterium
ACAGAAAGGAAAAACTATGGCCGAAAAGCCAATGAACATAATGGGCGGGTGTATTTGCATCCAGTAATTCTGCAGCAGCGGATTTAAACCGGCGCCTTCTATCTGGAAAACCGTCATAAGCTCAAAGGGTGATTTTTTCAAGAGGATTGCAAGCAGTGACAAATTAAACAGATTAAGAAACATCATATTACCCGACTCGAATTTTTTGGCGGTGTAGATCATGACCAGGCCCATTACAGAAGTATAAAACAGCCAGAGCAGGAAAGTCCCCTGCTGTCCTCCCCACAACGTAGATATCAAATAACCGAGCGGCAGGTCAGTTGAGGAATATGAATGAACATAAGCGACAGTAAAATCGTGAGATATTATCAGGTAAAGCAGAGTTGCTATTGCCAGAGCAGCAAAAGCCGTCGCGAATTTATAGAACAGACGGGCGATATAGCGCTTGCCCTCATCCCCTCTCCAGACCAGAAAATACAAGAGCATAGAAAATATCGTGCAGCCAGTAGCCGCAAAAATGAAATAATTTCCTAAGTGTGCCATCTTTATTAGCCCCCAAACATATTCCGCTCCGGTTCTACGGAGCTAAATTTCAAATTACCTTGCCACTCGAGCAATTTTTGTTCTCTTCTCCGGCAGCACAACATTAGCTGTGCCGCCTGATAACTCTACTAGTTTCTCAATAACAGCCTCTACCAGATAATCCGGTGTCGAAGCTCCGGCTGAGATGCCTATCTTTTCATATTTATCTTCAAACCATTCATCTTTAATATCATCGACAGAGCTTATCAGAATGCCCCGTCCGCAGATGCCATCTGATATTTGTGCCAGACGGTTTGAATTGGCCGATGATTCTGAACCAACCACCAGCACCATATCAACATTCGGAGCCAGCTCTAAAATTGCCTGTTGCCTCTTGGTGGTTGCGTTACAAATCGTGTTGAAAACTTTTATGTGCGGCCATTTTTTTACTGCTAATTTTTCAGCCTCTTCAAATTCCTTTTCATGGGCGGTTGTCTGCACAGTCAGACCGAGTTTGCGCTCTTTCCAGTCGGGCAGAGCCAATAGAGATTCCTTGTCAGAGACTACTGTAATCTTATCCGGTGCATAACCTACCACACCGTAAGTTTCATCATGGTCGGCTTCTCCATAGTGGATAATATGGAAACCCTGCTCGACAGCTTTGACAATGATGTCATATATGCGGGTTACCAGCGGACAGGTAGCATCGATTACTTTCAGGCCCTGTTCTTCGGCTTTCCTAATTACATCGGGAGCAATGCCGTGTGCAGAAATTATTAATGTGCCGCCTTCTACATCATCAACGGAAAAAGCCTGTTGTACTCCCTGTTCACGGAATTTTTCCACAACCGACTCGTTGTGTACAATTTCATTGAGTATTGTGACTTTTTCATCGCTCTTTTCGGCGGTTTCTTCGGCAATGTTGATCGCTCTTTTGACTCCCATGCAGAAACCGTGATGTTTAGCCATAATAATTTCTTTAATCATCGTGCCTCCAATAATTCCCTTGATTGGTTGAACGCTTTATAAGAACTCCGCACCAAAGGCCCGGCTTCGACATGGCCAAATCCTATTTCCCTGCCTACTCGGGCTAACTCCTGGTATTCTTCGGGACGGTAATATCTTTCTACCGGAAGGTGCGCCGGCGACGGCCGCAAATACTGACCAATCGTAAAAATATCAGCTCCGGCATCGCAGACCTGCTTCATCAATTCTATAATTTCTTCTTTGGTTTCGCCAAGCCCGGCCATCATGCCGCTTTTGACTACCGGACGTGGGCGGTATTTGTGGGCGTAGTTTAAGACCCAGAGCGAGCGCTCAAGCTTGGGCGCCCCGCCGCGGACACGTTTTTGCAGACGGCCGACTGTTTCAACATTATGTGCCAGCACATCAACGCCCGAATCAAGTATATAACCCAGTGCCTCGGCATTACCGCGCATGTCGGGAATCAAAAACTCAACTTTTACTTCTTTATCTCGCTCGCGCAATTCCTGCATGGTTTTGACAAATATCTGGGCGCCGCCATCGGGCAAGTCATCACGCGTCACCGATGTAATTACGACCTGTTTTAAGCCAAGTTCGGCGACTGTGATAGCCAGTCGTTTTGGCTCGTCCAGATCGAGGCCTTCAGGCTTAGCTTTTATTACATCACAGAAATTACAACCACGGGTGCAATGTTTCCCCAATATCATAAAAGTTGCGGTACCTTCGTCAAAACATTCTCTGATGTTCGGACAGGAGGCCTCCTGACAGACCGAGTGAAGTCCGTGCGCTTTTAAGATCGAGCGGACTCTCTGGTAGCCGGGGCCGAATCTGGGGCTGACTTTCAGCCACCTGGGAATATTAGAACGAGGCACCTGCACCCGGTCTCTGACCGGCGGGGCTTTGGGCTTTTCAGAGTGGGCTGAATTTTCCCCAAATGACTGTGTGAAAATAACTTTTTGCATCGTTCTCTGTCCAATTAAGGCATTATTTAAGCCTAAGTCAACCTGATGTAAAAGTCTCCAAAAAATAGCGTAACAGCGAGGTATCCTGGCCTAATTCAGCATGAAAAGAGCTGGCCAGAACCTTGTTCTGAGAAATTAACACCGGCTCATTTTTGAATTCCCCGAGTACTTTCACGCCTTTGCCTATTCTGGTGATTTTGGGTGCCCTGATAAAAGTGGCTGCCATTTGCGATTTACCGTTACCCAGATTAATATTTATCTCATCTTCAAACGAAAAGACTTGCCGGCCATAGCCGTTACGCAGAACATCAATATCTAGCAGTCCCAGTGGCTCTACCTCGGACTGGTTATCTTCGATTTTTTTTGAAAGCATTATCAGACCGGCACAGGTACCAAAAACAGGCTTATTTTTGCAAAAATTTATTAACGGCTGACGCAGCTCGAACCTGTTTATCAGCTTGTCCATAGTGGTAGTCTCCCCGCCGGGGATTATCAGGGCATCAAGATTTTTGAGGTCGCTCTCAAGACGTACTTCTACAGCTTTTACAGCGAGAGACTGCAGCTGCTTTTTGTGCGCTTCGTAATCCCCTTGCAGCGCCAGGATACCGACGATTATGTTTTTTGAGAGAGTCATCGTTTCTTAAACAGTTGAAGAAAGATATTGTGCCAGCTGCATTTATACTTAAACAAAAGTCAAAAGATGGGCAAACAAGTTTCCTACCGCGTATGCAGCAGGTGCTCGTCGGCGATTTGTGCCACCTGGATGCCTTTCATGGCCTCGCCCAGTCCGCGCGAGCTTTCAGTAATCTGCGCAGCGTTTTTGTAATGGGTGGTGGCATCGACTATCGCTTTGGCGCGTTTTTCAGGGTTATCGGCTTTAAAAATACCAGAGCCGACAAAAACAGCCTCGGCGCCAAGCTGCATACACAAAGCAGCGTCGGCGGGAGTGGCTACCCCACCTGCGGCAAAATTCGGTACCGGCAGTTTGCCTGTCTTGGAAACAATATTTATCAGCTCTATAGAAACCTGATTTTCTTTGGCAGCGCCAAATAATTCTTCGTCCGACATAATAGTCAGCGCTTTCATGGCAGAATTAATTTCACGTAAATGTTTGACCGCTTCGGAGACATCGCCCGTACCGGCTTCCCCTTTGGTGCGAATCATAGCAGCGCCTTCGGATATTCTGCGAAGTGCCTCACCCAAATTCCGGCAGCCACAGACAAAAGGGACTTTGAACTGCCACTTGTCAATGTGGTACTTGTTATCTGCCGGTGTCAGGACCTCGGACTCATCAATAAAGTCAACTTCGAGTGCTTCCAGCACTTGTGCCTCGACAAAATGCCCGATACGACACTTGGCCATGACCGGAATAGTGACCGTGCGTTTTATATCTTCAATTATATCAGGGTCAGACATACGAGCCACGCCGCCGTCGGCACGGATATCTGAGGGCACTCTCTCTAAAGCCATAACAGCGGCAGCACCGGAATCTTCGGCAATCTTGGCCTGCTCGGCATTGATCACGTCCATTATTACGCCGCCTTTGAGCATCTCTGCCAGACCAACATTTACTTTGTACTGTTTATCATCAAATTTCAGCATATTAATTACCCGCCGTTATAGTTAATTTTCTGGTACTCATGCAGTATGTAACCATAAAAATAGCCGCAATACTAATAGAATAGAGCATTGCGGCCAGATTTTAGTCAAGAGAATTTATTTCGATTTTTTCCTGGCCTTAAGAGCGTACCCTCCAAAAGTCTGTCTGCTGAAAGTATTCTTAAGTGTCTTTTCCTGGTCTTTCCAGAACTTCTCAAAACTGTTATCAGCTTTGCCGTCGCCTGAAAATGCTCTCGACCTGCCGTCGGTGGCCAGACTAATACGAAGCGGACCATCGATTATTTCTATCACATTAAGAAACGAAACATCTTTGGCTGCTTTGGACAGTCTGTAGCCGCCGGTAACTCCCTGGAAAGAACGAAGTATTCCCCCACGAGTCAGGTCCTTTAGTATCTTGGCCAAAAACTCACGCGGTACCTTTTCGGCCTGCGATATTGAATTAATAGAACCCAGTTTATTCTTAGGTAGGGTGGAGAGATGCCGAACAGCTCTCAAAGCATAATCCGATTTCCGCGATAATCTCATTGATAAACCTTTCTTTTCTTCATGTTGTCATTAGTTACACTCGATATAAAACTGCAATTCGGGAATAAAAGTTCCTTTCTTCATTCATATATTGGTTGGGATTATAAGAAAAAAGAGTCCATCCGTCCACATATTTATTGACAATTCCTGAATTATTTTTTGAATTTTATTTCCTTCACGAAATTTTCATAAAAATCCCATCGCTAACTTAGTTAACGAGCCATTATTCCGGAACCGATAACTAAATTGTCTGTTATAACTGGTTGACAGAACAAACAAACGATATAGATTGTAGAGAAATGAATACGGGAGCCTTTTAATGACCGAAACTATAAAAGAATCTGCCCAGCAGATGTCTATTACAATAACTCCGGATGCCATGGTGGAAGTCAAACGGCTGATTTCTCAAGAAAAAGATGAAAATCTATATTTGAGAATCGGTGTTGCTGCCGGAGGCTGCTCCGGAATGTCATATACTATGGCATTTGATACGGAAAAAACGCCCAGTGACAGCGAATACGAATTTGAAGGCATCAAAGTGCTGGTTGAAGAAAAAGCGCTGGTGCAATTGAATGGTACAATTTTGGACTATAAAAGCGGCCTGATGGGCGCCGGTTTTTCTTTTTCTAATCCCAATGCCCGCCGTTCCTGTGGCTGCGGTTCCTCATTTAGCTGCTAAAAAATGCCTTTTTCTGTGCTGGATCCCGAAGATTTGCTCGAAAACGGCGTTTTCAAAGAAGCGGCTTTCCTTGAAAAAGCGGATAATTTTGACTGGCTGCAGTTTGAAAACAAGCAGGTTTTGGTCCGTGGCTGCAGTTCTGCTCTGATTCCCCCCTGGGCATTTATGTTGATAACCGGAAAATTGGCACATTTGGCCAAAAATGTCCGCTTCGGAAATGAGCATGATAATCTGGTTGTGTTCAGGAAGAAAAAGGATTAGAATTGTCTTCTCAAAATTTGTAGAACCGAAGGATATGGATGAGTTTGATGCCTAAGATAAAGTTTTTGCCTTCTGATGTTGAAGTTGAGGTCGAAGAAGGAACGCCCATTTTGGACGCAGCCTTAGATAATGATATTCATATAGACCATAATTGCGGCGGCAACTGCGCCTGCTCCACCTGCCACATAATTGTGATAGAGGGATTTGATACTCTTAATGAAATGACTGAAGACGAGCAGGATATGCTGGATGAAGCCGAGGGCCTGACCGAGACCTCACGTCTGGCCTGCCAGTGCGAAACCAGAGCTAATCTGATTGTAAAAATCCCTCCCAAAGAGTCAGACTGGGAAAATGACCCCTTTTAGGTATTATATCAGCTAAATTGTTCAAAACCGCCTTTTTTTGAGGCGGTTTTTTTGTGAGCGTAAATTGTTGACTCTTTTCCCCTTATAGATAAAATCCACCATGCCCAAAAAGTAAATTTGGGCTGCAAAACAGCCGATAATATAAAGATAGATGACGAAACGCTTGGAGTGCATGCAATTGCATATTTCAAATTGGAAAAAAGGATATTCTTTGATTGAACTGATGGTTGTCATTATCATCATTTCGATTATCGCAGCCGTGTCTGTAAAAACTTTAGTAACTTCAAGCAATACCGTCCGCACTGAACGCTCTAAAGATGAAATGGACGAACTGGCCTTTGCCGTAGCCGGTAACCCTGATTTGGTTTCAGGCGGAACAAGAACAGATTTCGGATACGTCGGCGATGTCGGATCTATGCCGGCCAATCTCGATGCGCTGGTAATAAACCCGGGCGGATTCGCCACCTGGAACGGGCCATATTTGAAAGACGATTACCTGGCTGCATCAGGCGGCGCTAATTCTGAATTCAAAGTCGATGATTGGGGTTCCGGATATATCTACTCATCCGGGGTAACCATAACTTCGACCGGCAGCGGACAGACTATCACCAGAAAAATCGCAAACTCTGTAAGCGACTTACTTTACAACAGGGTGGCTGTTACCGTAACAGACATAAACCAGAACCCTCCCGGACCAATCTACAAAGACTCTATAAATGTTCTTCTGACTTATCCTAACGGTACTGGCGGAACGGTCACCATAGCCCGGGCACCTGCCTCAGATGGTTTTGTTCAGATTGATTCTGTCCCGATAGGGCTTCAAACTTTAAGAACAGTTTATCTGCCTGACAATGATACCCTGAGGCGAAAAGTTGCAGTTAACCCGGGAGAACTGGCCTTAGTCGATGTTCAGCTCTTTAGTAACCCCTGGGGTTCTGGAGGCGGTGCTGGTTCCGGCACCGTCATAATCAGACCCGACGGAGTTGGAGATTATACCCAGCATACCAGCAACGGCTGCAGCAGTAATTGGCAATGCGTCAACGATGTCACCTCAGACGGCGATGGCTCCTATGTAATAATAGGTTCAGGTCCCTGGGCACAGGATGCTTATCAGGCAGAAGACCCGATTGGCAGCGGTGCCATCGATAGTATTGTTATTTATATTTTAGTACGCTCTACCGGTCCGGGACAATTAGCACGAACGGTGCTGATAGTTAACGGTAATCTTTATACCGGCGGTAATGTTAACTTAAACGCCTATACGACTTACACCGTTTTTTCAACCGCCTATGCCACAAACCCGGACACATCCTCTCCCTGGACCTGGGCTGAACTAAACGATATTCAAATTGGAGTCGGCTTAAAAGATCAGGCCAGATGCACTCAGGTTTGGGCGGAAATTTTTTAATACAGGTTAAGTAATTAATGAAGAAATTCAGTTTCAATAATCAAGCCGGTTTTTCTCTTATTGAGTTAACTATTGCGCTGATAATCATCTCAATTCTGATAGGCGTGGCCTTGCAGCAGATGACCTCGGTCATGGACGACAGCCGCCAGATCAAAACAGAGCGCGAAATGGAAATACTGGCAAATTCCATTGTAGGAAACCCCGACCTGACCGGTAACAGCGGCAGAACAGATTTTGGCTATGTCGGAGATGTCGGCAGTTTCCCGCCCAATATCAGCGCACTATACACCAACCCCGGCGGCTATGCCAGCTGGGACGGACCGTATATACCTGTTGGTTTTGTGCAGGATTCAACGGGTTTAAAAACGGATGAATGGGGAGCAGCCTATAATTATTCCGGCGGAGTTACAATATTATCTACCGGAAGCGGCACGACAATAACCAAACAGATAGCCAGAGCATCTTCAGATTACCTGCTTAATACTGTCTACGGAGATATCAAAGACAACTCCAACTTTCCACCCGGCAGCACCTATCAGGATTCTGTCGATATAGTAATAACAATTCCCAACGGAGCCGGCGGCTCGCAGACAAAACTTTACCATCCCGACTCGGTTGGTAATTTCACTCTCGATTCTCTGCCGGTGGGAAGGCACCCTTTGAGAATTATCTACACCCCGAATGTTGATACAATTTTTAGATACCTGACAGTCTATCCCCGCCACAAAGACATCAAATCATTTAGATTCTTTGGCAGCTACTTCTCTGGCGGCGGCGGTGGAGGCGGTGGTGGTGGCTGCGACTCCAGCGGCGTATTAATTTTGCGTCCGAACGGCAGCGGCTCAATTACAAGTTTGAGCACGGCCGGCTGCGGCAGTAACTGGCAGTGCGTAAGTGAAGTGACCTCAGATGAAGACGCTACCCGCCTGGAGAGAGCATCCAACTCTTATGCAACTGATGTTTACGCCATGGAAGATATTCCTTTCACCGACTGCGATATTTTACGGGTAACTGTTTCTTACAGGGCACGTAAAGAAAAAAATACAGGAGCGGCTATACCGGTTATCTATGTTGCAGGCGTGGAGTACCAGGGCACTGAATCTTCGCTTACAAATTCATATAGTAACTACAGCTACCAGTGGAATTCCAATCCCAACAGCGGCAGCGCCTGGACCTGGTCGGACATTATAAATCTCGAAGCCGGTCTGGCTATTAAAGGTCAAAACGCAAGTTTCCCGGCTTACGTTACCCAAGTATGGCTGGAGATAGAGTATTGATGAGAAATAAAATGAATACAAGAGGCTTTACTCTCATCGAAATTGTTATCGTGCTGGTTATCTCAGCGATTTTGGCAACTATAGCTATGCGCTCTGCCTTTTTCATTTCGGAAACTGCCAAAGAAGAAGAGACCAAGCAGGAACTGGAAATGCTGCAGTTTGCCATTGTCGGCAATCCGCTTTTGTTTAACGACAACACCAGATCCGATTTCGGTTATGTCGGCGATGTTGGCTCTATGCCGCCCAATCTTGATGCTCTCTTTTCCAATCCGGGAGGCTACGCCACCTGGAACGGTCCCTATATCAAGAGACGCTTTGAGCAGGACCCTGATGACTATAAGAAAGATGCCTGGGGCGTTGTCTACACTTACGGCGGCAATAGCGTTACTTCAAGCGGTTCGGGTTCAAACATAGTCAGGGAGTTCGGAACCAGCTTAAACGATTTTCTAATTAACGGAGTTGATGGAGTTCTGCTTGATAAAGATGGCACTCCCCCGGGAACAGTATATCGCGACTCAATAACAGTCCGTCTGACTTTCCCCAACGGCAGCGGCGGCTACTCTTCGCTGCTGACACAGCCTGATATCGGCGGATTTTTCTCTTTTGAATCTGTTCCGATAGGCAACCACGATATTGAAATCGTCTACGGACCAACCAATGACACCTTAAAAAGATTCGTGTCGATAGTCCCCAGATCGAGGCACTACGGCGAATATTTTCTATCTCAAAATGTCTGGTATGACACAACCGGAAGTTAAAGAAACAAAATGATGCAAAAACTAAATTCAAGCTCCGGTTTTACTCTGATAGAGCTGGTCATAATTATCATCATCATTGCTATAATCACCGCAGTTGCTATGGTCAACATGACCTCATCTTTTGACACCGCCAGACATGAGCATACCAAAGCCGAGCTTGATGCCCTGGCCTTTGCTATAGTCGGCAATCCGGCGCTGTACACAAACGGCGCTCGTTCTGATTTTGGCTATGTCGGTGATATTGGCAGCTTGCCGCCGGACTTAAGCGCCCTGGTCGCAAACCCGGGCGGTTTTGCCACCTGGGATGGTCCGTATATAGAAAGCGGAGCCGGTTACAATCAGGATGGCTGGGGAATTAACTACTTGTACAGCGGAACATTGATTCGCTCGAGCGGCTCCGGCGGTAATATCGACAAAATGGTGGCAGCCAGTTCATTGTCACTGCTTGCAAATACTGTGACGGGCTACATCGTTGATGCCAGTTTAACTATGCCGGGCGCCGCATATAAAGATTCGCTGGCGCTTCGCCTGACATTCCCTGACGGAACCGGCGCCATGGCGACTGCTGTTACTATGGTTGACGCCAAGGGAAATTTTTCGTTTTCAGGAATCCCGATTGGAAATCATCGGCTGACCGCTGTATATCTACCGGATAATGATTCGACCACAATTTCTGTTTCAATTACGCCGGCTTCTGTTACAAAAATTGACATTGTCTTTCCCCATGACCTCTGGTAAAACTTTTTAGATTCTCTAAGTGAGAATACTATTCTTCTATCGTAAGATTAAGCCCACGTTTTCTTAATTCTTTTATGAACACTTTTGAATCAACCACTAACTCCTGCGGCTGGCAGCCACGTTTGTTGATTTTGCCGGAGGCCGCCATCCAGGCCACAATCGCCGCAGAAAACGAGGTTGAGCGCATCATGGCTGTCAGGCCGGTCTGTTCGTCCTGTCTGTCTATTAACTCATAGACGACTTTGTGATTACCAGCATTTCTTGTCCCTTCGGCAGTAAGCCGTACTAAGACCAAGTCCGGTTCACCAAAAGAAAGGTTCTTATCCAGCACCGTCTTAAAAAGCTCTCTGGGAATAATATTTTGGCCGTTAACATCGACTTCTTCTCTCGAAGCCAGCCCGATTTCCAGCATTGTCTTAAAAACCATGCAATGACCGGGATAGCGAATCGTTTTGTAATCTAAGAAATCAATCTTGTTCAAATATGTATCCGGCAGAGTTGAAGTACCGCCCGAAGTATAAAAAGCTTCGAGTTTCCCGACCGACTCAAACTCAAGCTGTTCGATTCCGCTCATCGGCTCGACTATCTTTTTCTGGCCGTTTTCTAAAATAAGGCAGGGCTCCCAGTATTCGTTGATGAGACCCTCAGCTGAAAAAACCATCTGATAGTTTAATGGCGGCCTCGGATTTTGCGGAAGTCCGCCTACTCTGATTTTGACAGATTTTATCTGGTCAAATTTTGAAACGGCATCGGCGCACAAAACCGCCACCATGCCCGGCGCCAGGCCGCAGTCGGGAATAATTATTACATCATTTTTTTCAGCTTCGTTATTCATGGCCAGCTGCTCGGCCACCGTATCATTGTTACCGCCCAAATCAACTAAGTGACATTTGGCGCTGATGGCGGCCATTGTCAGACCTGGATTAAATTTGTAAGTCACACACGAGAGAGCAGCATCGTAATCTTTTAAGACTGAAGTTACCAGAGCGACATCACCGGCATCGAGAGCAGCCGCTATTGCGATGTTATTGCCATATTTTTTAGCGACTTCGACCGCCAGCCTGGCATCTATATCAAAAACGCCGACAGCAGTGACACCTTCGGCACGGCACAAATCATAAACGGCCGCTTGTCCCATAAGTCCTGCCCCAATTACTGCAATTTTCATTTTTCCCTTTTACTTCTGAAATCAGATTAACTGAAATATTTTTCTCAAAAGCCATTCCAGAGAAAGCGCACTCAAAAACAATAGCAACAGCCAGAGTTTTCCCCACAATGTTATTTCGCCGGTTTCGGAGACTGCCACCGGCCGCAAATCCAGAGCCGAGATTGCTTCATCAAATTTGTCGAACCTATAGTACTTGCCGCCTGTCCTGGCGGCCATGGCTGTCATCTCGGTTATGTTGCCGCTTAAATCAAACTCTTCGAGCGTGAAAGATTCAACCAGAATCTCTCCCGTTTCTTCTTGTATGATACGGCCGTCCTTTTCAAATCTGCCCGTCCAGCTGTAATTGCCGGATGACAGATTAAAAATCTCTGCTCTAAACTCACCTTCTTTATATGGAATCAGGTCTGAGAGAACCGTTTCTTGTCCCTGCTGCCCGCTCAGCTCAATATTACCCGAGACACCCGGCAGTGGTCTGAAACCAAGGTCAAAAGCAAATCCTTCGAACCTGACAGCCTCGCCTCTGCTGAAAACTTTTCTGACCGGACTAATTCGCAGCGGCTCCAGGTCTTCTTTGACGGTTAACCAGCTGGCAGTACCCTCGACAAATTTTTCAAAAAACTTTTCGCCCGATTCAAAACTGTAGCTGTCAAATTCCCAGGACCAGTACGGCAGGGCAGCGCTGACAAAAACACGTCCCGGCCCGTGACGCTTATAGCCCGTTACCGGCAGGCGCTTTGATGGTTGATTTGGATCGGCCGTTTCTGCCAGAATTATGCCGTCCGGGTCTAGTTCATCCATGACGACCAGAGATTTAAATGGTGGAATCTCAGACCAGGCCAGTCTTATCGAGGTCTGGTCATCGGCCAGTCGATTGGCCGGGTGCAGCAAACTGCCCTCGACAGGCTCGGCGTGAAACTCCCGGTATTGCAGATTTGATTTTGAACTCTGATAAAAGGGCATCAGCTGGTTAAACCAGTTGACAGGACCGCGCGCTGCAAACTGCTCACCTAATAAAAGCCAGAGCGAACCGCCGCGGTCGCTAAGATACGAAACAATAGCCTGCTGCGATTGCTGTAAACTGCGAGGGTCGGGGTCGTGTAGAATAATAAGGTCATACCGGTTTATTTCTGTCTGCTTAGTGGGGAAGTTCTGTTTTTGGCCGGGCGCTCTTTTGCCTGTTTGAAGCAGCTTTATTTCGTAGCGGTCTGAACTCTCAAAAAATCTTTTTATAAAGCCGACTTCGTAATCCGGTCTGGATGACACCAAAAGAACTGACATCTTACTTTTTAATACTTTGACCGCAAACGAACGGGAATTGTTCTGGCTGTTTCTCTCACCTTTAAGCTGGGGGATACTGACTTTAAGAATTTTATGACCGGGACTTACCGGAATATATTTGAGGCTAATCTCTGCCAGACCGCTTTCCTGAGATGCTTTGAAACTTGCCTCTTTTAAGACTTTGCTGGAATCAGACAGCCGTACAATTACTTTCTCAGGCAGTTCCCCCTGCCAGCTCATACTGACCTTTACCGAAGTGATTTGCCCGACAAACAGAACCGGATTAAATTCGATTTTTGTTATGGCAATGTCCGACTCGCTGCCGCCGGCTGCCATATCAATCGTAAACAAAGGGCCGGACAGATTCTCTGCCGCCGCCGTAGGTTCCCTTCCAAAATTCGAGCTGCCGTCTGTTAAGATAAAGCGATAGTCGACAGCTTCGGTCAGCTCCATTCTCTCTATGTCATAGAGTATATCACCTATGGCTGTCTTATCTCTGGAAATATCAGCAGCGTCGGCAGAGATGATATCAGCAAAATAATATTTTTCTAAAGAGGCCTCCGTCTGGAGTTTTTCAAATAGAGATAATGACAAAAGTGAGTCAACTCTGGCCCGACGGGTTTTTCCGTTTTCTTCTTTTTCCATACTATCTGAGCGGTCAATCAGAAAAGAAATACGCCGGGGACGCTCATAGCTGCGGCTGAAACTTATTACCGGCTCCAGCAGCGCCAGTATCAGCGTTAAGATAGCCAGAAGCCGCAGGCTGCCTAAGATAATCTTTAAATAACGGGGCAGCGGCGGATTGGTGCGGTAGTAAGTAAAAACAGCCAGAGCTGTCAAAACCAGCAGCATCAGCCAGACCGCTATCGGGCTTCCTGTCAGATAATTTATTGATAAGTCATCATAGCCGAACATTTATGTTATACCTAAATTGACTCAAAGAAGTTTAATAAGCGCTGGCCCAAAAACTGTTTACTTTTGACAATTGAAAAATTATGAAGCTCTCTTTATGGCAAAGCGAACCATATCGTTGAGGCTCTCCTGATATACCGAGGTGTTCATTCCGGAAATAACATCGAGCCCCTGCTGGCTCAACTCCGCCGCCCTGTTATAAGCGTAATCAATCCCTCCTGATTCAATAACAAACTTGTAAACTTTATCAAAAGCAGCCTCTTTTCCCGCGGAGTCATCGAGATATTTAATTATCTCCCGACGGCTGCTGTCGTTTGATTTCTTAAACGAATATATAAGCGGCAGAGTAACCTTGCCGGTCATGACATCGTTACCCGGCTCTTTGCCGGTGATATCAGGCTCACCTACAAAATCAAGCAGGTCGTCAGCAATCTGAAAAGCAATGCCAATTTTTTCTCCGAACTCGGCCAGCTGGCGACGTTCTTTTTCAGTTCTCTTATTTAGAATCGGACCTGTCTCACAAGAAACGCTGAAAAGCGAAGCTGTCTTATCGGCAATGATACTGACATATTCATCTTCGGAAATATCATAATTGCCGGTTTCTTCTATCTGGCGAAGTTCCCCGATTGAAACTCTTTCGGTCGCTTTGGAAATCGCCCGCATGAGCTGTACTGACTCCGACTCAACCATTATTCGAAAGGCCTTGGCAAAAAGATAATCCCCCATCAGAACCGATATGAGATTTGTCCATTGCTTGTTTATTGACGATTGACCTCTGCGGAGATCCGATTCATCAACCACATCATCGTGCAGCAAGGTGGCAGTGTGAATCAGTTCGATTGCCAGCGATGCTTCGACTGCAAACTCAGAATAATTGTCAGAAGCTCTGGAAGTTAAAAAGAGAAAAGCCGGCCGTATTCTTTTGCCGCGAGAGCGAAGCAGGTGCCGGGCGATTGAGGAAATCAAAGGAGAGTCGCCTCTGAGATAGTCGCTAAGTCTCCTGTCAAAGCGCTCTAAGTCGGCGCTGACCGGCTTGGTGTATTCGAGCATTTTGTTGATATCAAGCATCTTAGCTCTTTTGTCCTATCGCCTTTATATGATACAAGTTAAGTGCAAATTATAACGGCGCCGCCAGTGATTGTCAAACGAATAGCATGGGCCAAATTCTAGTTTCTGCTTTCACTTTCCTGCCTCAGCAGGTTATCAATCGCTTTAATGTAACCCGGATCATCAAGATAATTTCGTTCGTTATGACGGCCGGAAATCTCGTAAAACAATTTTGGTTCCGGCGCCGCCTCAAATAGTCTCTTGCCCCTCTCAAACGGCACCAGATCGTCAGCCGGCGAATGTGTGAAAAGCTTAGGACAATTAACTTTTGAAATCTTGCTGATAGCATCGTAACTGTATTTTATTAGAAGTCCGGCCGGGAAAAACGGAAAGTAACCTTTGGCCATCTCCCTGGCAGAATCAAAGGAAGACTCGACTATCAGGCCGCCGCAATTTTCTTTCGAGGCCAGGTCAACCGCCACCGCCCCGCCTAACGACCGCCCAAAAATAATAATGTCGTCTGGTATGGCGCTTTTTTCAGAAATCAACCAGTCATAGGCTGCTTTCACATCATCATAGGTATTGGTTTCTGTCGGCCTGCCGGACGAGCGTCCATAGCCGCGGTAGTCAAACATCATGACGTTGACGCCTCTTTGCAGCAGAAAAATGACAGTCTCCAACCTGTGGGAAATATTGCCGCCGTTACCATGGCAGAACAATACTGTCCTGGCAGCATTTTGGTTTTGGGATTGAGAAAAATACCAGCCGTGAATAGTTTCATCTTGACCAACATTAATAAAGACATCCTGGAATTTTAGATCATAGTCATCCGGGTTGACAGCAAAATCTTTAGTCGGAAAATAAAACATCCTGTCCTGCGCCATATAAATATAGACACAAACAGCGGAGTAAACGGCAAGAATTGTAGCAAGGGCTATCCAGAACATACGAAACAGTTTCATTTTTGATTATCTATTGGGATCGCTTCCTGTCTAAGCAGGAACGACGACAATATCAGGCGACTGACTACTCCCATTCTATTGTCGCCGGAGGTTTTGTTGATATATCATAGACAACTCTGTTAACGCCGCTTACTTCACGAATGATCTTGTCAGAAATATCAGCTAGTATTTCATTATCGATACGAGCCCAATCGGCGGTCATGCCGTCAACAGAGGTCACTGCTCTTAAAACCAAAACATTTTCATAGGTCCGGCTGTCACCCATGACACCGACCGCTTTAATTGGCAAGAGCACCGCAAATGCCTGCCAGATATCATCGTATATTTTTCTATGGTGCAGTTCCCGGATAAAAATGGCGTCGGCTTCTTTAAGGATATTACATCTCTCTTCGGTTACCTCGCCCAATATTCGCACTGCCAGGCCCGGACCGGGAAAAGGGTGACGTCCTATAAACATTTCAGATAACCCCAGCGAGCGCCCCAGCTCTCGAACTTCGTCTTTAAAAAGTTCTCTTAAGGGTTCGACCAGCTTGAGTTTCATGCGCTCTTTTAAGCCGCCGACATTGTGATGACTTTTTATGGATACCGAGGGTCCGCCCTTAAAAGAGACCGACTCGATAACATCCGGATACAAAGTCCCCTGGGCCAGAAATTCTATGCCTCCGATTTTGTCGGCCTGCTCCTCGAAAACGTCTATAAAAGTATTGCCGATGATTTTTCTTTTCTTTTCCGGATCGGTTACATCTTTGAGCCGTTTCAAAAACAACTCTGAGGCATCGATGGCGTGCAGGTTGAGTTTGAGATGGCTCAATAGTTCTTTGACCTCTTCAAATTCATTCTTGCGCAGTAATCCGTTGTTGACAAATACAGCATGGAGCCTTTCCCCGATAGCGCCTGATAATAAAACCGCTGCCACAGTAGAGTCCACCCCGCCGGATACTCCTACCACAACCTGAGCATCACCGACCTGTTTTCGAATTTTGCCGACAGTTTCTTCAAGGAACGCAGCGGTAGTCCAGTCACCTTTGAGCTTGCAAATCTCAAACAGAAAATTATTAAGAATCTTGCTGCCCTCTTTTGTATGATAAACTTCGGGATGAAACTGCAAACCAAATAATTTTCTTTTCTCATCGGCGATAGCGGCTGTTTTAAGAGAGTCAGTTGAGCCAATCAGATGAAAATCCTCTGGCAGAGTTTCGATTGAATCACCGTGAGACATCCAGACCTGGCTGTCCTTGCTGACACCTTTCAAAAGAGAGCTTGAGTTCAAAGTTTTAAAATTTGCCCGGCCATACTCGCGCATGGTAGATTTCACCAGCCGTCCTCCAAAAAGATCGGCCAACAGCTGCATGCCATAGCAAATGCCAAGAACGGGAGTTCTGTTTTTGAAAAAACTTTTATCAAGCCGGGGAGCGCCTTGGTCTGTTACCGAGGCCGGCCCGCCCGAAAGGATATATCCGCCAATCTTTGAACTGTCATATTTTGATAAGTCGCTGCTAAACGGAACAATTTCACAGTAGACTTTTGATTCACGTATCCGGCGTGCGATCAGTTGCGTGTACTGCGAGCCGAAATCAAGAATCAGAATCATCTGGTGAGAATCAGACAAGAGCTCTCCTTTTTGAAATTCTGCTGTTAATGCCGGAATCTAATTCAAATTCCTTTGATTCGGCCGGGTAATCTTCCATGAAATGCAAGCCACGAGACTCTTTGCGCCATAAACCAGACTTTATAATCAACTCAGCCACAGTTACCAGGTTTCTAAGTTCGACAAATTTGTAACTTGGCGCTGTGCTTGCATACTCTTGGTCAATCATCTGCCTGAGTGGTTCAATCTTTTCTAATGCCAGGAGCAGCCTCTTTTCCGAACGGACAATCCCGACCAGCTCAGACATTGTTTTTGTCAGTTGGGAACGTGTTTTCTCTATATTAATATTAGAAACTTTTGCTTTTTTGTCTGAGAGCTCTGATGTAGCAGAATTATTAAATTGATACTCTCTCAGTTTCTCAAAGTCGTTAACTGTTCTGAGTGCGGCATTCTTGCTGACCACTACTGCTTCCAAGAGAGAATTTGAGGCCAGCCGGTTGGCGCCATGCATACCTGTCATGGCCACTTCGCCCGAGGCAAACAGTCCGCGTATTTCGGTCTGACCGTCAATGTCTGTTTTTAATCCACCACAGGCGTAGTGTGCCGAAGGAACAACCGCTATCGGCTCTTTTGTAATATCTGTGCCGTATTTAAGACAGGTCGCATAAATATGCGGGAATCTCTCTTTGATGAAATCGGCGCCTTTGTGGCTGATATCAAGCAAAACATGTTCGGCCTTGGTGTCTTTTAGTTCTTTATCAATTGCTCTGGCCACGATATCTCGCGGAGCCAGGTCTTTTAAGTCGTGAGCGTCTTCCATAATGTAGCGGCCGTCGAGCGATAAAAGCCTGCCGCCTTCACCCCGGACTGCTTCGGAGATTAAGAATGTCGGCTGACCGGGCGCATACATGGCAGTCGGATGAAATTGTACAAATTCCAGGTTAGCAATGCTGGCTCCAGCTCTGTAAGCCATAGCTACCCCATCCCCGGTTGCGATTGGAGGATTTGTATTGTGCTGATAGACCTGACACAGACCACCTGTCGAAAGAAGAGTGACCGGCGACAGGAATGACTCGATTTCAGTATTGCCGTCTCTAAGAACCGAAATGCCTGAGCAAACTGTTTTTCCGTTGTCTGATGCGGTTATCAAGTCGAGTACGATACTGTTTCTAAATATTTCTATACGTCCCGACAACCTGCAGGCGTTTAAGAGCGCTCTGTCTATTTCTTTGCCGGTTAAGTCGGCGGCATGAACTACCCGCTGGACCGAATGCCCTCCCTCGCGGGTCAAATCAAGGCTGTTGTCAAGCCTGCTGAATTTTACTCCATAACCGATAAGTTCATCGATGACTCGTGGGCCATGCTCGACTACCTGCCGCACTACTTTTTCATTGCAGAGGCCGCCGCCACAGGCAAGTGTATCTTTGATATGAAGTTCAAATGAATCTGTTTTGGAGAGAACTGCCGCTATGCCTCCCTGAGCACGGTTGGTGCTGGACTCGGCAGCGGACTTTTTGGTAACGATAGCGACTTTGGCGTCGGGCTTAAGAGAGACAACTTCCAGCGCATAGAATAGCCCGGCAATACCGCTGCCCACTACCACAAAATCAAAATGCCTTTCAATCAATTCAGTTTCTCCACGGGCTTGATAAAAGAGAGCAGATACTTGACCAGCTTTTCTTCTCCCGGATCCAAGTCTATTTCCTGAGCAAGATAGTAAATCTCGCGGCCAAAATCAAAATCTCTTATTTTGACCCAGTCTTTGGCTGTAGTCAGCAGCAGATCGGAGTCATAGCGCTCTGCCGATTCTCTTATTTTGTCTATTTCTTTGTCGGAATACCTCTGATGGTCTGAGAATTCGAGCGTAAAATCAAGATTCGACGTCAAAGTACGGACTTGCTTTTCAAACGCCCGGAAATTTCCTATTCCTGCAAAGGCAAAGACAGCTTTATCTTGGAGATACTTGACCGGCAGTTTCCGGTCATGTCCGATTATCTCTTTAGGCTTAAAATTGGCCGTATATATTTTTGCTTGAGGTGCGATTTTATTTAAGCGCTTGCAAAGAGTGCCGATATCTCTGGCAAAATTGGCGCGGGTAATAATTATGACCTCGGCCCGCTTAAGTGCATTAAGCGGCTCACGCAAAACTCCATAAGGAAACAGTTTCAAATCTCTGGCTTTAATCGCACCGTCATAGGTGACAATATCAACGTCTCTGTCTAATCTAAAATGCTGAAAGCCATCGTCAATTAAAAGCATATCGAGGTTGTAGTCAGAGTCCTGGGCATTTAGAGCCGCCTGTGATTTTGATTTGTCCACAGAAATTATTGCCTGCGGCAGCAGTTCGGCCAGCATTTTAACTTCATCCCCGGTATCGTCAACAGACATCTCGGCTACCCGTCTGGCTTCTTTGACAAAAGAGATTTGATTTTTTCTGCCGTAGGCCGATGAGACAATGCCTACTTGCACTCCTTCTTCTAAAAGAAATTCTGCCAGAGTAGCAATGATTGGTGTTTTACCGGTGCCGCCCACAGACAAATTACCAATTGAGATTACCGGAATTCTAATTTTAACTGATCCGCCTTTGGTCACATTTATAATCACCAGACCGATTCGGTAAAACAGCGAGACAATCCACAATAACATTGCCGGAAGAACCAGTGGAGACAGCCCTTTTCGTCTGAGAATTTTTTTCCAGATTGACTCAAACATCAATCAGCCTTTGCAGAATATAGTCACCGGCAATCGAGGTTGCACTATCAGACAAATCATCGCCGCTTTTAATTGAAAAAGATAACTCACCGTTAATAAATTGTCGGACCAGCTCTGTCATTTCAGCAATATCTGCTGCCATGGCGCCATAATTGTTATCCAGAATATAATTTTTGGCTTCGTTGACGTTACTCGTCGATTGACCAAACAAAACCGGTGTTCCGGCCCAGACCGGTTCCAGCAGATTGTGTCCGCCAATATCGACTAAGCTACCTCCCACAAAAGCTAAGTTTGCGGCCAGATACAAATCATTTAAACAGCCCATTTTATCTATCAGAATAAGCGAACTATTTAAGTTCCTCTCACTATACAAGCCGACAGAATCGCCAGAGACAGACAAATCCTCTTGCAGCTGTTTAATTCTATCAATATGACGCGGAGCTATCACCAGTTTGATTGGCAGTGCCTCTGCCTTGAGAGTTCTGGCAAGTTCCAGCAGAAGTTGCTCTTCGCCCGGACGAGTAGAGCCGCAGACAAACAGAAAATCGCTTTCAGACGCTCCTAACCTGCTGCGAATTTCCCGAACGCGACCTGCCGAACGAGCCAGCAGCGGCGCATCAAACTTCATATCACCGGCGACAACAGCTTGTCCGTCATTGACACCAAAAAACCCGAAGCGGCTTTTGTCAGTTTCGGTTTTCAAAAATAGCTTCTGATAGCGCCTCAAAATCTCCCTGAACATTTTTCGCGCCAGTTTATATTTTTTAAAAGCAGAATCGGACATCCGGCCGTTTACAAGAACTATCTCGATATTACGCTTTGAAACTTGCCCGATCAAATTAGGCCAGATTTCCGTTTCAGTAATTACCATAATTTTGGGCTTTAGTGTTTCAAGCGTGCGACCGAGCGGCCAGGGGTGGTCGAGCGGAAGAAAACCGGTCATGACATTCTTGCTTACAATTGTTCTGGCGACTTTTTGACCGGCTTCGGTCATTGTCGAAAGATAAATGCGCAAATCAGCTTTATGGTTCAAAAGATAGTCCGTCAAATATGTGGCGACCTTCGTTTCACCGACCGACGAAGCATGTATCCAGATATCAACCGTGTTGTCGGTTTCAATCAGACCCAGCCGCCCGCGCCAAAGTTCACTTCCGGTTCTGGCACGAGAACGTCCATATATTCTGCAAAACAGATAAACAAGCGATGAAATCAGGCGATATATAAATTTCATTTACTATTACTGCAGGTACTCTCCGATAATTTTTGCAGCGCGCTGCGAGGCTCCTCGTCCGCCGAGGACAGACGGCAGACTATCTAACTTGCCCTTTACAAGATTAAAGTTACTCTCGTTATTGTAAAGTTTTTCCAGTTCAAGAAACATTCGCTCCTCGGTCGCCTCGGCTTGAATCAGCTCCGGCACCACTTTCTCATTCATGATCAGATTAACCATGGCAATATTGTTGAGCTTCACCAGATTTTTGGCGATCAAATAAGTTATCAGTCCGGTCTTATAAGCTACCACCATCGGACGTCCGATTATTGCCGCCTCAAGAGTAGTAGTTCCTGATTTAGTCAACATCAGGCTGCTATTGTAAATGACGTTTCTGGAATCATCATATACAATTTCAATATTACTATTGGGATATTGTTTTAAGACAGACTCGTAGTCAAAAGCCCCGTTTATACCAGCCACCACCGCTCTGGTACCATACATCTGATTAAACCTGCTGGCTGCCGCAATCATTGGTGACAAGAGCCTCTTGACCTCAACTTCGCGCGAACCCGGAAAAACAGCAATATGCCCATCTGACGAAACTTCGGAGCTTATCATCTTTTCATTTATATCTTCCAGCAGATAATGTCCGACAAAATCAGATTCTATGTCGTGTTTCTCATAAAACGCTTTTTCGAAAGGGAGAATAACCAGCATACGCTCAATATTGTTTCTGATAATTTCTACTCTTTTTTCTCCCCAGGCCCATAGCTGGGGTGAAATATAATAGATTACCGGAATACCGAGCGGTTTTATTTTTTTGGCTAAACGCAAATTAAACCCGGGATAATCTATCAATACTACTACCGCCGGACGTTCCTCTTTTATCTCTTCGATACATTCACTTAAAAGCCTGCGAAAAAATCCATATCTTTTGGCAACCTCCAAAAAACCCATCACCGCCAGATTTTCTATTTCCTCCAACTGCTTCTGTCCCAGTCGATTCATTCTGCTGCCGCCAAGACCGTAAAATTTTAGTTCGGAATTTATATTTTTGAGTTCGGATATAAGCAGCGCCCCGGCGTTGTCCCCTGACAGGTCTCCGGCAGAAATAAATATAGACTGGTTCTTCATTTTTGATGCTCTTAGTTTTCGAGCATTCTTTGAATAGACTCATGGCCTATTCGCTCTATCTCAAGCGCAACTTCGAGCGAACGGGCACCTTCGCTTACCGTTACCGCCACCGGCCCGTCATCTATGATGGCCTTCAAAAAAGAGCTTAGTTCGCTTTCGAGCATATCTTTGCCCGTATCAGGCTTCTTAAGATAAATAATTTCCTTACCGGATTTTCCCAGCGGAATTCTGACGCCACTATTGTCGTTCTTGCCGTCGTCCAGGCTGTAAAAATCTGCCTGCTTCTTGGCCAAATCAAGCGAGCAGTAACCGGATTTTTGAAAAATGCGAAGTTTCCGCATGACGCTCAGCGAAATCCGCGAAGCTGTCAAGTTTGCCACCGCACCGTTTTTAAAAGTCAATCTGGCGTTGGCTATATCTGCCTGTTCGCTGATTACTGCCACAGCCGAAGCCTGAATGTCCGTCAGTTCAGACTTGATAAATTTCAGTGCCAGATCAACGTCGTGAATCATCAAATCAAGCACTACTGCCACATCAGTTCCGCGCGGGTCAAAGGCGGCTAAGCGATGCGCCTCAATAAACGATGGTTGTATATCGAAATCTTGCAGGGCCTGCACCGCCGGATTGAAACGTTCAATATGCCCGACCGTTACTTTCACCTGGTGAGAATCGGCTAACTTCTGAACCTCTGTCGCTTCTTCGTTAGTTGCTGCTATCGGTTTTTCTATCAGGCAGTGAAGACCTTTTTTTATTAGTGTCGCAGCTACTTCGCAATGGGTAGTAGTAGGTGTTACAATCGATACTGCTTCAGCAGCTTTGCACAAATCGTCAAGAGATTCGAATGCCGTAATGTTGTATTCTTCGGAATATTTTTTGGCCCGTTCGGCATCGAAATCGTATAAGCCGACCAGTTCGCTCCCGGCAATCTTAGAGTACCAACGCAGATGATGCCGCCCTAAGGTTCCGACACCAACAACTGCTGTCTTAATCTTTTTCATTAGAGTATCAAAGGTTCCGCGCTATTTGACGATGCCGCGGTTCGAAAGATTAATAAAACCGAGTATCTCTTCAATTTCAGGTGTGCTGCCTAACTCACTTTTGATTTTTTCCGCAGCCTGGGTTGTGTTCAAATTACTGAAAAAAAGAATCTTAAATGTCTTCTCAATATTTTTCACAACCTCCTTCTCAAAACCCCGCCTCTTTAATCCAATCGAATTTGTTCCGACAACTTTGAGGGGATAACCACCCACCAGCGAAAACGGACAGATATCCTGCTGTACTCTGTAACCGCCGCCAATCATCGAATGCGCCCCGATTTTTACAAACTGATGAACCGGCAGCACTCCGCCCAGAATGGCAGAGTCGCCTATTTCCACGTGGCCGGCCAGGTTGACTGAGTTGGCCAAAATTACTTCATCACCAATAATACAATCATGCGCCACATGGGCATAAGACATCACCAGGCAATTTTTGCCCAGAGTAGTTGTGCCGTGCGCCGAGGTGCCGCGATTGATGGTCACAAACTCGCGGATCCTTGTGTTATCGCCTATCTCGACCCAGCTTTTTTCACCGCCGAATTTCAAATCCTGCGGCTCGGTGGCAATTACCACCCCGTGAGAGACTTTGACATTCTTTCCGAGACGAGCGCCGGAAGCAATGACCACAGAACTTTCCAATTTGCAGCCGTCACCAATTTGAACGTCGGCTTCAATGATAGAGTACGGCCCGACTGTCACATCGCTGCCCAGTTCGGCTTCGGAAGAAACTACTGCAGATGAATGGATATCTGTCATTTGTCCACTACCATTGCCATAAAATCAGCGCCGCAAACTTCGCTGCCGTTAACATACGCCTTACCCGACATTTTGCAGGTGTTGTGCCTGAAAGTTTTCATAGTCAGTTCAAATACTAACTGGTCACCGGGTAAAACCGGTTTGCGGAATCTGGCATTGTCTATTCCCAGAAAATAAACGAGTTTCCCCTCGGGGTTTTCAACGGCACTTAGTATCAGTATTCCGCCGGACTGAGCCATCGCCTCAAGAATCAAAACCCCCGGCATAATCGGATGACCGGGAAAATGTCCCTGGAAAAACGGTTCATTGATTGTCACGTTCTTGATAGCCACAACTTTTTTGTCCGGCACCAGATCAATAATCTTATCTATAAGCAGAAAGGGATAGCGGTGCGGCATTATTTTCTTGATAGCATTAATATCCAAAAGCGCCCCGGTATTGTTTCCGGAATACTTGCTGGCTATTTTCTTTTTCTTGTAAAGCTCCCGGAGTTTTTTGGCCAGGGCAACATTCGCCTTGTGTCCCGAGCGCGCCGCCAAAATATGGCCTTTGAGAGGCGCACCTATCAGAAATAAATCACCAAGTAAATCCAGAGTCTTATGACGCACCGGTTCGTTGTAGAAACGCAAAGGAACATCGTTTATTATGCCGGTCTTGCCCACAAACGCTTCGCCTTTTATGTTCAGCGCTTTCTTGATCCGGTCAACCTCGACTTGTCCGTCGGTCGAATCATAAATCACTATGGCGTTATCAAGTCCGCCGCCCTTTATTAAATTTTTTTTGCGAAGCATTTCAAGCTCTGACAAAAAACAAAATGTACGTGCCGGCGCGTATTCTTTGACAAACTCTTTTTCCAAATCTACCAACGTCGTGTACTGCGTACCCAGGGCCGGGTTTTTGTAATCAATTAAAAAGGTAATGCGAAGCTCATCTGAGGGTGTCGCGACCAGGTCTACTCCCCGTTCCGGCTCGCTGTAGGACATCGGCGTGTCAATTTCCAGATAGAACTTATCTTCTTCCTGCTCCACAATACCGGCTTCGAGAAGTTTCTCGACATACGGCAGAGAGGAACCGTCCATCACCGGCGGTTCATTGTTATCCAGTTCAACAATCATATTGTCTATCTGCAGACCGGCAAAAGCGGCCAGAACATGTTCAACTGTGTGGACTTTGGCCTCCCCATCCTGCAAGGTAGTACCGCGGGAGATATCGACGACATGGTCAATATCGGCTAAAACTCTCGGCTTTTCGGGCAGGTCGGCTCTTTCAAAGAGAATACCGCTGTTGACTTTACCCGGCCTGAAGGTCATTTTGCAGTTGTTGCCGGTATGTAAACCTATGCCGGATATAGAGATGGGCGACTTTATCGTTCTTTGCTTTTCGTACATTATTTAGAATCTCTCCTTAACACAAACCTGATTATACCACCTTGAGACTGACTGCTCAAGGAGATTTTTATTGGGGATTAGCATTTGACTATAGGACATTCTTAGTATACTAATCGTCTATATAACAGGATAAGATTTGCAGGAAAGATTCTGTTCACTTGAAACTTACAATTTATGAAATGACAATTTTTCCTGGAATCAGATTAGATAACTTTCAATATGTCATAGGTGTTACTTTTGAGAATTACTCGCTTGCTGCTTCTTAGTTTGATTTCTCTTTCTTTCTGTCTTGACTCGAACGCCCAAGTGAAGCGTACAATTGATGGATATTCCCAATCATTTAGGCGAGGAAATCAACCATGGATAAGACAATTTGTAGGCTCGTTCTCGTTTCAAGATCTGCCTGAACAATTAACTCCAGTAACTGTCGACTTTGAACTTGTGGTACCTGATACTTTTACCTGGGGAAACAACGAAGATTGGATATTAGGAGTTCATTATCGACAGGGCAAAGTTCAACTATTGGGTGATTCAATATTTACTTGGACAGGCTCGCACAAACCCGGTGATCGATTTTGGGGGACCCTCCAGTTCGAACCTCTCGCCTCGGGATTTTACACAATTACTCTTTATGCAAAACCAAAGCAAACGCTTACTCTGATGGCTGCTATTACACCAGGTTTGACATTCGGTTGGTGTTTAAATGAAAGTGGAGAATTAATATACCTTGGCAATCCTGAATCAAAGACGATTACATGCGATTACGTCTATACTCATTTCTTTAAAGGAGACACTGTATTTATCTCAGGAGGAGCAGACTCTCGCTATCTCTTTGATTATCAAATCTTGGTTTCGCCAATTCCAAGAATCGGAGATACGAGCCAATTCATATATAAGCTAGTAGCAAAAAAAGATTTCCCCAATGGCATTGACCTTCGCCTTAATTCAAGACATATGAAACTTGTGTCTTTGCCAGATAATCTTGGGACTCCTCTCTTTGTTGGCGACACGTTAAATGTTACAGTAAAAGCGATGCCACTACAAATTCAGAAAGGACAAGGACTTTCTCTACAGTTCTGGGTTGAATATGGAAATAAGGAGCTTGGTGGAAAAGGAAGGCAATGGATTGGCTGCACAATGCATTTCAATACAGAAGGGAATCTCCAGTTTATAAACGACGAAACTCTACTTTTAAAAGACAAATATGTTGATGCCAACCTTCCCCCCCGTTTGCCCGGAGGTAGCGAATTGGTTATTTTATACAAAAACGGTAGAATTGAACGTATTCAATGAGCTTTAGATAGTGTTTCATTCCTCCTATATCTCCTTCAGCGATTTCACCTGTCTCAGCTTCCTGAATAGCTGCACGTACTCTCTGACCATTATCTCTTCTGCTTCGGATAAACCTTCCATCATCGGGATTCCGATTTTCAGCACGGCTCTGACCATATCAGAAGTCGTGCGGTCATATTTTTGCGCCAATTTCTTGAGCCGCTCTTTTAATTCGTACGAGACAAAAATGTTGAGACAATGCCCGCCGCGGAGACGTTCTTTTTGCTTGGTTTCTGTGGTCATTTTGATTTTCTCCTTGTTTGTTATATGTGTGACCAAATTTGAGACAGTCGCCCTGAGCCTGTCGAAGGGTCTGTCGCAAGCTGTCTCTTCCATTTAAACTGCGTCTGGTTCGACAGGCTCACCATGACGCTGCTAATGATATTTCTGATGTCCAATCAACGTCTGTGGTGACTTTATCTTAAGTCCAAACTTCTCCCGAATTCGCTTCATCACCGGACTCCAGGTCTCTTCCGGTTTCTTTTTCAAAATAATCCTGTCGATTTTAGCTCGCTGCGGCGAATCACAAATCAGGCAGGCTCTGCCTTTTTTTATTTTGATGCCGAAGCTTCTTTTGACAAACGGCTGCAAACGGCTTTTCAGTTTGCGAATCGCCCGCTTATGAAGAGCTTCGAGTTTGTGATTAGCCCGTCCTGATTTATCTGAGATTTCGTTATAACCCTGCCCCATAAAATAAAAGCGAATGACAAACTCCATCTCATCTTCTGACAGGCCTTCCATAGCATGTCTGACCTGGCGGTCGATCTCTGCGGACTTTTCGCTTCCGGTTTCAATCATGTCAAAGAAGTTTTTGATCTTAAGCGGGTCTAATCCCAGCTCTACTATCCAGTTTTGATAGATAACACGGCTACCCGGCATTTTGGCGGCTCCTTTTTTTAAGCTTAGCATAGCTCTCCGGACGACCGCTCCGCTACAACATCGGTTTCATCTGTTCTATGTCACATATCTTGATGGCTCTGTCATGTGATTCACAAATTGAACCAGGGCTGGACTGGCGGTCATTAAGAGATTAAATTGATTCTGGCAAATGGTCGATAATCAATAGATGGAAAAATTTGAGGAAAAGTTTGAGCGCCGAACAGTTTGAAAGAGTAGAAGTCTACAAACCAGATCCGGAAGAAACTGAAGAGACAATGCGTTTCAAATCTGAAACTCAAAACGAGTCTTTCCGGAAATCTGCTTTGACCTGGATATCTCTGGCATTCTTGATAATTGTATATCCGTTACTCTCTATTTTCCCAGGCGAAGACCCTGCGCGCATATTGGACGGCCTCAATGATACTACCCGGCTGGTTTTGTTCATCAGCACTATGATTATTCTGTGGACTCTTTTTCTTTTAATATTTGGAGCAGTAACCAGAGAGCAAACCGGCTTGGCCGGCATTGGATTTGATAAAATTCAACCGATTCATTTTGCCTGGGCTGTAGCTTTTTTGACAGCATCAATTCTAATCTTAACCGGAGTAGAGTTGCTATTAGCAAAGATAGGCTTGCCAATGCCCGGTGAAATAGCTCTCTTGATTCCTCAAGACACGACCGGCAGAATTGTCTGGATCTTTGTATCATTTACAGCAGGATTTTGCGAAGAAGCCGCCTTTCGCGGCTACCTCATGACACGTCTGAGATTGATTGGCAATTTCCAAAACTGGGTTATCCCTACTATAGTTTCGGCGGTAGTCTTCGGTGCCTGCCATGCCTACCAAGGCCTTCCCGGGTTTATTGTGATTTCGATTTACGGCGCCATGTTCTCCTGGTTGTACATACGCACCGGCTCTATCTGGCCGCCGATTATCGCGCATTTCTTTCAGGATTTTGGCGCACTATTTTTCCCGCAGTAAATTCTCGCCTTTTCCGAAAGTCAGTATGTAGCTTGACATCATTAAGCTTATCTTCTATCGTAGATTTTCAGATCACTCTTAGCGCGGAGATAGATTATGAAACTCGTTTATGTTTTCGCTATTCTGATCTTAATAGCAACAGCGGCATCGGGGCAAGACCAGACTGAATCCGAAGAGATTTCTTTACCGACGCAGATAAATTTCATAGTCAAACCCTCTTTCTGGCAAATGTCCGGCGAGACAGAATATGATTTCAATATAACATTTCCTGAAATTTTGCCCTCAGGAGACACTGCTGATTACGCCATCAGAAGCCTTCTGGAATTCCCGCTGGATGTCAATATTGTCGGCGGGAGTATCGGCATTATGAAAAGCAACGAAGAGAAAACATTCTGGACTCTTGAGTTGGGCTTGTATACTAGCTTGGGGGACCCGAGCGGGCTGATGAAAGACCATGACTGGATTACGGATCCTGGCGTATTCGACGGAAAATTCAGCTACACCGAGTCTGACGCCAAAATGAAAATGGTAATGTTTGATCTCGAAGGAACGGCGCTAATTTTTAATTTCGGCGGAGCCTCCATTTCGATCTTAGGTGGTTACCGTTATCAAAAGATAGAGCAGGAAATTATCGGCTTCAGCGGCTGGTATATCGATTCGAATCTGACCCGGCAACTGCAAGCAGGAACAGAACCAGCCATTGATTACTGGATAACTTATAAAGGACCAAAGTTCGGTCTTTCTTTTCAAAGAGAATTCTCATCAAAAGTTCAGCTCAACTTGAAATCAGCATTCACTATGGTCTGGGCCGAAGATTTTGATGACCATTTGCTTAGAGGTTTTCACACTTTTGCCGACGGCACCGGCACAGGCATTCTTACTGGTGGCAATATTCGCTGGGACTTTAACAATCAAATATCAGGCAGCCATCCTTTCGTAGAGCTCCGGGCCAGTTATGATTACCTCTCGGTAGATGCCACCCAGACTCGCGAGCAGTATGCGGATGGCGGCCCCAACGAATTCCCGGTCGGTACCTCGTTTGGCGGCCTGCCTCACGACTTAAAATCCAGCCAGTTTCGATTTGGAGTCAATCTGGGCCTGATTTTTTAGATTTATTGCCGAATAAATTTCTGAGCCTTTTTGTAAGTTTCTGTATTTCAATAAGATACTCACCTTTTTTCTTTGAAAAGCCCGCAACTAAAGTTATTATTATTCGTAAGTATTAAGGGTATAAAAGGCAGCGGATAGCTGTTGCCGGAAATAACTGAACTCAAAGGACTGAGGCATATAAAGTTAGTGCAATTACTTATGAGAAATCACAACCGACATGATTTGAACCGATCTGAGTTCTTACATAGTTCTACCACCGGTGAAGACCCCTGGGATGGAGCTGGCTATGGTGCGCGCAAACCCAAAGCCCGCGTTATGAGCTGGTGGGGCCACGCCCCTTCTCTTTTCATTACTGCCATCGCTCTGACTCTGAGCCTTCTTTTGCTTGCCGGCACTGGGCATGGCCAAAACGCTCCCAAAGCTGACAGCGACAGGCGCGGAAATCTGATGAAGATGGACAAAGAGACGCGCAGGCTGGCCGAAGAGTACGCTTATCTTCTGGAGCAGTTAATCTATTTGAGCACTGACTACTGCCTGTATTTTGAAAGACTTGACGACAAAGATGCCGCTCAAAACTACAAGTCTCTTAAAAATCTCTGCAGCAATCTTTCGAAGTCCGGCTACTATGATAATCTGGAAAAGCTGGTAAGGGAGATTGAGAAATTAAAAGGGGAGCTGACCCTGCGAAAGAAAAGCCTGTCTCGTGCCAGAAAAAGAGACGCACTACAGACCGGTGAGATTAAACGCACTAAGGAGAGTTTGAAAGCGCTCCGCCTGACAAGTTCGCTTTTGACAGAGCTCACAGCCTTAGAAGAACAGCTTGAAGAAGAAGTAGTCTCCAAAACTGCAGCGGATAAAACACGCCGCCGGGTTATTCAACAATATGTTGTAACTGTTATGGGCGATTCCATTGCCAGGCTGGCAGAAGTAGTCACACTGGCAAGTGTTCCTAAGATAAGAGTAAAGACCGGCATAAATGGCAGTGGCACGCAAATATATGTAACTTCTGAAAGATCTGCTCCGGTAGTAGTCACTATCCCGGAAATTCCCGAAATAACGGCGACAATTGAACCATACCAAACACCCAAACCTCCCAAGCCACCGAAATGGCAAGCTCGTAAGTATGCTCAGGACATCCACTTTTTCCATAGTGGCAATTCAACTAGTTTTGTAAAGTCTCTCCGAGACAGCATAAGTACATCCTCCGGCAAATCAGACATCATGATAATAAATCCATTTGGTATAATGAGCTTAACCGGTTGGGACAAGCAACAAGTATCAGCGACCTTTGAAATCTCGATTGTTTCTGTAAGTCCTGAAATGGCTGAAAAGTTTAGCAAAAAGATTCAATTGAGGATGTTTGAAGAAAAAGATAATGTGTATATCGAAGCAGTTGTGCCCAAATTTACTGACCCACGAACAAAAATAGCTCAAAGCCATTTGAATCTAATGGTTCCTTTCAAAAATGATTTGAAAATCAGTAATTCAGCCGGCCAGATTAACTTAAGTGACCTTGAGAATAACATAAAGATTAGATCAAGCAATAGCTTGATAGATATTTTTCGGGTTGAAGGTGATATAGAAATAGTCAACAGCGGCGGAAAGATAGAACTTGAAAGAGTATCGGGTAATATTTTAGTTAAAAATAGGATGGGCGGCCTGGTCAGCATTAAAAGTTCCAGCGGTAAAATAGAAGTGGATAATTCGCATGCCCCAATTGAAATCGACCACTGTAGTGGAGATTTAACTATTCGCAACAGTGGCAAGGTCGAAATAAACTATCACGACGGAACAGTCCATGTAAATAATAGAAACGGTTTCGTTAGCGCCAACCATATTGATGGCGACCTGGTTGTATTTAATTCGTTTGAACCGCTCGAAGTGTATGATGTCACAGGCGCTGTCAGACTTGAAAGCGCCAATTCTGTTATTGAAGCAGAAAACATTGAAGGTACACTGGATATTAGCAATCGTTACGGAAAAATATTTACTTCATTCATAGTCGGGCCGATAAATATTCAAAGCAGCAACGGTGATGTCTTTATGGAAATGTTAGAGCAACTCAGCGGGAATTCGTCCGTTGTCGCCAACGGCGGCAGAGTTATCCTTGGTTTATCGCCGCGCATAGATCTTCTAGTGACTATGGAAACGCAAAACGGCGTAATAGATGTGACAGATTTTCAGACAATCGCGAGCTCTGATTTGAATGGCCTGCAAACTGCCAGAGTTGAGTTAGGTAAAGCCTCTAATCTACTGGCTGTAAAAGGCAACAGGTCCAAAATCATAGTAAAAAAATCGCATTAAAATTTACCGGCCGTTAGCTTACTTTTCTTTAGCTTTAGTTTCAAGCGCTCAACTCTTTTTCTCAAATTAACTTTCTGGCTGGAAGGAATCTCTTTGTATCTGCCTGCCTGTGCAGCGTGCTCCAGCGCTTTGTGCAAATCTTTGGTGCGGTGCTCGTAGTGAACAGCCATTTCTATGTTTGCTAAAAAACCATGCCTGGAATTTTCGGACGTTACTTTAGAAAGCAGCTCTATGCTTTCATCAAATTTTCTCAGCCGCTTAAAACTTCGGGCATAAAACAAGACTGCTTCGGCGCTCATAGCTCCTGAGAGTCTTTCAGCCTGATTATAAACAACCTCTATTTTTTCGCGCTCCTGGCGCCTGTCATACCATTTTGACAGCGAATGTAAGTCTTCCGGATATTCCAGACTACCGCCGGTTGTTGAGTACGCCTCGGCAATAAGTCTGGCTAAAAAGAAAAGAGAAACAATATCCAGCCGGTTGTGCTCAATTACAGCATTCATCTTAGAAAGGTCTTCACCATTCAGCCAGTCGAAAAATACCGACGGCACCAAATAGCCGGGGATGTCGTCTGTGCGATGAAAGCCCAACAGTTCTCTTTCAAGATTTGTCAGAGTACAGCTTTGCAGTCGGCGCTTAAAAAGCCTTCGCGACGAATGAAGCAAATCCAGGTGATGCTTGAAGCTCAGCTTTCGTCCGACACGATTAATTATCAATCTGTCAGTCAAAAGCGGCAAATCGAATGATTTGCCATTAAAAGTTACAACCGATATCTCGTCACTAAAGATACTATTTAAATCTTCCAGCATGGCAGTTTCGTCTGAGTAGTCGGGGATAATGTACTGTAACAGTTCGAAGCCTTCGTCAATTATCCGGCCAACTCCGATTAAAAAAGCTACTGCTCCGGCGCCGCCCAGTCCGGTTGTTTCGGTATCAATAAAGATAACTGAGCCGAAGTCGACAGTCTGGCTGTGGCTACTGGCATCGAAGGCAGCCAGCGGCAGCGGACTATTTATTCCTGAGGTAGTAAGCTGATGGCTGCCGTGCCTATAGCCTAGGGGAAAGACTGTGCGAATAAGACAGTAATTCCCGGCGTTGTTTGTTATCAGTTTTCCGCCGAGAGCTTCGGCGAAGTCTAAGTAACGGCTCGGAATTTTTGGCTTAGAAACAGGCGCTGAACTGTCACCCAGATGCCCCTTAAGTCGATTGAGTTTATCAGTTAGCTGAGTACGTGCCATCGCCCGCAGATGCCCTGGCCGATTCTATTTTAAGAAGCGCCAATCTGTCTTTTATTTTTTCGAAAACGCTTTCATGGTAACCGCAGATATCTTGGGGGTCGGCAGACATAATCGCAATGGCAGCGTCTACTTCTTTTTGCCGGTTGCCGGAGTTAAGCTGCTCTGAAAGAATATCCATTGCTTCATCATTGCCGATTTTGCCAAGTACTTTCATGGCCAGTTTTGCTTTTAAGCCGCTGGCCGAATTAAGCGCTTCTTTTAACTGTGCTAACAAGCGGGTAGTGTCCTTGGTAAGCAAGGCTTCGACCGCTGACAATCTGGCGCCGTAGTAAGAATCACCCAGCATCTGGACCAGATAAGAAATTGTTTCAGCCGAATTCAGCTTACCGGCAGAAACTACTGCCGCTTTCCTCACCTGTCCGACCGAGTCATTAAACGAATTAATAACAGCTGCCACAGCCCGCAAATCTCCTATTTTCCCCAGCGCCCTGATGCTATATTCTCGAACCTGCCAATTGTCATGATTGGCCACACCAAGCAGCGACAGGACCGCAGCCGAATCACTGATATCCCCCAGTGTCCAGCAGACTCGTTTTATAACCAGCCACTCAGGCCGGCTGAGAGCATCAATCAAATCAGGCAGAGCCGGAGAACCGATCTTCTTGAGAATCTTTATTATCGTCAAACGCTCTCTGGCAGACTTGGTAGTGAACTTATCAATCAGAGGCGGTACTGCCTTTGCTCCAAGTTTTGCCAGGGACTCTATAGCCGGGTCAACTTTGTCACGATATTTAAGCTCGCCTGATGAGGCAATCACAAATATTGAATCTATTCTTTTTTGAAGTTGCACGGGGGTTCTGTTTGATTCTGCAGCCGCTAAAGTAAGGGCCGCTACTAAGATAAAAGATATGACAGCTATGAAAATCTTAATTTTCATTTTTTGGTCTCATCTTCAGGGATAAGTTCAATATCCATGCCGCCGCCCCATTTTGATTTTGTCTGCCAGAAAAAGTCATCTCTGCCGTTGCCCAGATATTGATCGGAGCCTCCGAGGTCAATGAAAAGACCGATTGAGCCAAAATCTCTGCGGGGGTTGCCGTAACCCTGGCTGTTTTTTTCATTATGGATAAAATAGCGGTCTTCGCCTGAGTTATCTATCAGAATCCCGACGCCGTTGGCTGAGCCGGCTGCCTGAGATAAATCATAGGCGGTATAAGTATCATTTCCGTTTCTGTCCAGCAAGATACCCGCGGAATAGTCATGGCCGCAGCCCTGCGAGACTCCTTTGGAAAAGTAAACGTCGTTGCCGCTGTCGTCGGTGAGAATACCCAGTGACATATGGGTGCCGGCTCCTTGTGCATATTGAAAAGAATGATAGTTGTCATTGCCGGCTTTGTCAGAAATAAATCCGAGTGACCACCAGTAGCTGGAGCCCTGACCGAATATATCTGTATAATAGCTGTCGTTTCCTTCAAGGTCGATTATGCCGCCTATTCCCCCGGACATAACCGGTCTGAGGCCATAGCCGAACCCTTGAGACAGCGAAATATAATGGTCATCATAACGCAAGATATCTTTGTACTTTCCTCCGGCGTAATATGAGTCTGAGCCTTTAGTGTCACAAATAAGACCGCAGCCTTCTATAAACCCGAACCCCTGAGCAAAGAGCGCCCCATTGTAAATATCCCTGCCTCCTTCATCTACCAAAAGCCCCAGTCCGAATGAGCCTGCCCCCTGTACATGGGTGTCGCCGTCATAACGGTCGTCTCCCGCAGCATCATATAGAATTCCGAACCCAAAATAACCTGAGCCAAGAGAAAACGATTTAGCGTCATATCTGTCGTCTCCCTCGAAATCGACCAGGATACCGACAGACAGACAGCCAGAGCCTAACGTAAAATCGCTGCGGGAGCGGTAACTGTCATTGCCGCTGAAATCAATAATGATTACTCCGTGAGGGTTGTCAGGGTCATATTCCAGGTCATAGATGTCATCCCCGCCAATATCTAATATGAAATAGTAATCGCCGTTGTAATAGTCGTTATCAGGACCACCTATGGCCCAGCCGGGCTGCCTGCCCAGGAAAGCACTAAGATCCGTATTATCCGGAAGAAACCCGGTTACTCTCATAAAATCTTCGGCGGCGTCTTCTCCTCCCCGCAGCTGCTTTCTTAATCTCTTGGTCTCAAGTAGTATCATTTTCAGGCAGTCTATACCTGCTCTGATAATGGGGTCTTTGTCTATTTTATGCGCGAATTCTACAAACTGGTCGGCATATCTCTCTTCTGCTTTCTCCAGTGAATCATGTTGCTCTATCGTATAAAACTCTTCTTCTAAATCGCTTGTTATTATTTCTTTGAATTTGGTTGTCAGAAATCTTTTTTGCTTCTTAGATAGCGGTGCCAGCATCATTTCAGTTGAACGGGGAAATACCTGGTCAATATATACAGCCATCCGGGCCAGAAACTGATTGAGGCTCTGATTCAGGAAATAGAGAGTATAGGCTTCCCCTGCCTCTGTCCCCTGCGGCCGGTAGGCCCTGCTGCGGGAGCTCTGGCCGGTCACAGCCAGATCATCAAAGAGTATGGAGGCCAGAATCTCCGGCTGGCCTTTGATATGAACGCCTTTTAGCTCGTCGACATAGCCAATCATATCCAGGGGCTGACTCATAAGTGCCGCAACTTTGCTCAGGCGAAAACCGTCCGGGTCGTGATAGTCCTGGCGAAAAGAGATATCTTTTGGATGCAGGCCTAAATAGTCGGTTAATAGAAGCAGCCCCTGCTTTTCCGGTGACATTTTCTTATTATTCTGAGCTGATGCACTCAAGGCTAACGAAAGTATGAGGCACATACAATAAACAGATTTCACTGACATATTAACATAAAGAAAAGATTTGAATTGAATCAAAAGCAACTAAAAGCGCTTTGCCAGGAGCAGCCCGAAAAAGGTAATAAAAAAGCGTCCCCGTTTGAACAGGGACGCTTTCATTAAGGAGATGATTGCCGGGGCCCGCCAGTCGCAGGCTGCGGCAAAAATCTTAGGCGACAAATTAGGTAGCAGTGACGTCGTTGATAGTATTCAGCAAGGTACCGTCCTGGTCAATTGTCCAGGTGTCGATAGCAGGATCGTCATCCAGATCTGCAGTTGCGGTACAAAGAAAGGTGTTAAGAGCGGCAGCCATTGTATAGGTATAAGCATTACCGATCATGATTTCTACGCCAATCTCCGGGAAAAGACCTCCGCCAGGTGCCACGGTGACACCGGCATCACCATATCTGGCTGGTATGACTACGTTGCTCTGACGATAGGTGCGCTGCATTGTATAGACCTGTTTCAGAAGCTGTTTGGCTTCTGACTGCTTGGAACGAGTAGTAGCCTGCATGAATCTCGGAATGGCCAGAGCAGCCAAAATACCGATAATCACGACTACGATCATCAACTCGATAAGGGTGAAACCCTTCTGATGATTGTGGAATTTTGTGAACATGTGGACCTCCTACAGTCTCTAAAATTAAGGGTGTCTGTTTCAATCAGTTTCCTTACTCTAACTGTATTGGCAAACGCTGTGCCAAAACCTGCTGATATACTTGATTTCGGTGCCAACAGGGATAACTGTAGACAGAGCACGGAATTTTATCTGTTTTTTTTGATAAGTGTAGGAGTTGCCCTATTCTTTTGCGACCTCTTTGGGAAGAATCCCCCACGGCAATTTGCCAGAAACTTTGCATTTTGCAATTGCCCTGCCGCATGCACTTGCCTGTCAATACCATAAAAAAAAGCCCGCAGATGACCTGCGGGCTTCCGTCTAATGCCATAAAATTTATGTCGCGGTTACGTCGTTGATAGTATTAAGCAGAGCGCCGGTCTGGTCAATTGTCCAGGTGTCTATGGCGACGTCATCATCGATATTGGCAGTAGCGGTACAGATAAACGTATTAGGGGTTGCCGCAATTGTGTAGACATAACGGGCATTGGGCATAATTTCAATCCATATTGCACTAAATGCCAAAGGAGTAGCTGCAGAAGCTGGTCCTCCGGGGATATAATAGGTATTAAGCTGATTTGACTGCCTGTAAGTGCGTTGATTCACGTAGATTTGCTTCAGAATGAACTTCACTTCACTCTGCTTGGTCTTGGTTGTACTTTGCATAAACCTTGGTATAGCCAGGGCAGCCAGAATCCCGATAATCACAACGACTATCATCAATTCTATTAACGTAAAACCCCGATGGTCAGAACCTGCCATCTTTTATTTCTCCTTCATATTCAATCATCATACTTCTATGCGTCTTTTTAGCTGCAACTATCATTCCCAAATGCTGTTAAAAAAAATCGATCAACTGTTCAGTTTTTGCCCATTTTTTTTGGAGTCTTAATTTTTCCGCTGTCATTCAGGTCATATCGCTCTAATTTACGGTAAAGAGTAGAGGTATCTATCCCCAGAATCCTGGCTGCTTTTGACTTTTTGCCGCCGGTCTGGCTCATGACATAATGGATATAGGCTTTTTCGATAGATTCCAAAGTCGGGTTGACCGGATCCTCTGCTGTGACCACCGACCGAGGTTCGACTGCCGTCAGTTTTTCCGGGAAATCTTCCGGCAGCAGCTCGCTGCCTTTGCTTAAGAGAACCGCCCGCTCGATTGTATTTTCCAGCTCTCTTACATTTCCGGGCCAGCTGTAATTGGTAAGGGCAGCCATTGCACTTTCGGAGATGTCTTTTGGCTCAAGGTTAATCTTACTGTAAAATTTGTTAATGAAATGTACAACCAGAAGTTTGATATCTTCTTTGCGCTCCCTCAAAGGGGGAATATGCAGCGGTATTACATTTAAGCGGTAGAATAGATCTGCACGGAACCGCCCCTGCTTTACTTCTTCTTCAAGGTCGGCGTTGGTGGCGGCAATCAACCGAATATCAAGTTCCAATTCTTTGGTACCTCCAACAGGTGTCAATTTCTTCTCTTCTATTACCCGCAGGAGTTTTGCCTGAAAAGCCATCGAAGTATTACCGACCTCGTCAAGCAAGAAAGTGCCTCCTTCAGCTGTGCTAAAGAGCCCTTCTTTATCTTTAATGGCGCCTGTAAAAGCTCCTTTTTTGTAACCAAAAAGTTCCGACTCTAACAGGTTTTCAGGAATGGCAGCACAATTTATCGAAACAAACGGACCGTTTCTGCGAGGGGAATGATGGTGAATAGCCCGGGCTATTACTTCTTTACCGGTGCCAGACTCTCCTCTGAGAAGAACAGTCGAGTCTGAGTCGGCTATTCTGCTGGCCAGTTTCTTCAAGTTTACTATTGTAGCCGATGTCCCCAAAAACTTGTCAAATGAATTTCCCTCTTGCAACTGCTGTTTCAGAGAGATGTTTTCCTGCTGGAGTTTCCTGCGGCTGAGAGATTTTTCGATAGCCAGTTTGATTTCATCGACTTTGAACGGTTTCGTAATATAATCGACGGCGCCTCTTTTCATGGCTTCTATAGCCGTATCCACCGAGGCATAGGCGGTCATGACAATCAGGTCCTGGTCTTTCTTGAACTTCTTAACTTCTTCTAGAACTTCTAAGCCGTCCATCTCAGGCATATTCAGGTCTGCGATGACCAGGTCATAGTCGTTTTGTTTTATCTGGCTGATAGCTGCCAGTGGAGAGTTCACAGTCTCCACGGAGTAGCCCTCTTTTGAGAGCATAATCTGCATAAAATCGCACATAGATTCTTCGTCGTCTATTACTAAAATTTTGGCTGTCATTTTTTTCGCCTTCGCTTTTTGCAAGACTTCCCGGTTTCAGGCTTATCATTCTAAGTTTCGGCAGGTTACAGGCTTTATCAACAAGCGAAAGCAAGGTTGCTCACAGATTAAACAGTACTTTGACAGCTCTTTGGGGCAGCTTATATTGGCTTTCAAATTAGAGAGGATGACGATAAGTTAATGGCCAATTATTCACCAAGAGAACGGATTGA
>JADFPZ010000087.1 GCA_022562075.1 Candidatus Zixiibacteriota bacterium
CAATGAATCTTGAAGCATTCTCAAAAATGAGCGTTCGCGATTTAAATTTTCGGTAATAGTCATATTGGGTAACAAATAATCTACGACCGATTTTTCATATTTTCTCTTTAGATTTTCCCCAAGTAGCTTCGCCGCACTTCCGCTTGGAAATTTGCTCAGAAATCTTAAGATGTTAGAATACCTTTTGTCAATGTCATTTGACGAGTTACACATATTACTGTATTCATCAGTTCGCCGCGCCGAATTGCTACAGAACTCATTGACTATTTGAAGTTTCCTAGTACGGCAATAATTCATACTATCTATTGGCCACATATAGCGCAGATGTAGTTGCTCGAATTTCAATTCTTCTATTAATTCCTGAGTTTTGCCAATTGATCTTTGCAGAAATATGTAATTGGAATCCTCGACATTCTTCTGATTCGAATTGTCCGTATGTTTCTCAATGGTTTGTATTTTAGCGTCATTATCAGTATTCTGACTGCATCCAAGAGTAAGAGCCAAAACACTGTTTGAAAAAATAAAGATTAGAATTAGTCTCATCATCGATTTTACCTCCCTCGTTAGAAGTACATTATATGCTTAATTCCAAGTATTTGCACTATTTTTTTCTGTGGCCAATCACTTATGACATGACCCTGTGAATATTTGAGTACCCTTCGACTCCGCTCAGGGTGACGCAACCCCATCGAAAAACTGGCTTCGCCAGCGGCGCAGAAATTGAGTCGGCTTAAAAGAAAAGGCGAACATCTCTTCTTTGGGCTTGACCTAAGTTCAAGCTGTTTGTAAACTTATTACAGAACAACTCACCATTCAAATCCCCGCATATCCAAACCGCACACCGCCTGACATTATTTTGCCGTTTTTGTGTTTTGGAAAATACCGGCTTAGGCCGGATTCTCGCGTACTCGCGCACTCGCGTTCCGCCATAACAGCTACACTTTCGCAGCAGAAGTGACAGAACTTATTATTGAAGGGAGGGAATGCGTATGGTCGTAGCGCTCGATAAGCAGCCTTCGAGGTGACAAAATCGAGCAGGAGGAAAGTTCACCTCGGGTTATGTCGTACCGTGGTGAAGCTATAACGCCAAAGGGCGTAATACAGGATGTTTCGCCCAAACGGCTCTTTTGAAACCTCTAAATCTTGCCGAGAAACTCCCATGCCGGTCACCTATCATCCAATACCAGGTGCTGGCGGCAGATTTTGAAGTTCCAGGAGACAGCCGGGAGGGAGAATCAACAAGCAATCTTAACTTGTCCGTTAATTGCGGTTGATAGGCCCCGTAGTCAAAAGACTGCGGGGTTTTGATTTAGCCAACAGTATACAGGTTTTTCCCCATACACTAAGCCGGTCTCAAGCCAGCTCTACAAGCCCTCTGATTGTTCAATTAATTCACAATTTTCTATGTAAGTCATTGCAGCCCAAGGGGCTAATCTGTCCGGCTCAGATATGTCCGTCTTTGGCACTTCCGTTGCAATTCTGATGGGTGAGAAACGCCCTAGTGATAAGGACGGACTGATATGAAAGTAAAATTTATACTGATTATGGATGACCTGGTTGTGGACGACCAGAATATCGATCAGGTAGTGCTGGACTGGGAGTGCGAGGTAGACCAAAACGAGATACTTGAGCTGTCTCACCGCTGGATTACATCGCGCAATTTCCTGACTACCCGGATGGTCGGACTTACCAGAGTCGGCGAATCATCATTAACAATCGAACCAATGGACGAAGTAGAAAATGCCTGATAAAGCCCTATTAACAGAAGCGAAGGCTATCTTCGACCAGGCCTCTGTCTCTATCGAGCATTACAGCGGTTTGTTGGGGCAGGTACAGCAGCTGATAGTTGATAACTTCGGCGAAAATGGCCTTTACGCTGCCTATTTCTCGCTGGCGGCTCTGTCGCTGCTATTGGTCTGGAAACTTATCAAGCTCTCTTTGTCCGCTTTAAAATATATGGTACTCCCGGCGGTAGGGCTGGCCGTTATCGGCGCCTTTTTTATGCCTTACTCGTTTACATCACTTCTCCCCGTAACCGCCACCGGCTGCTCTTTAGTGCTCCTTTTCAAAGGCTAAGCGACGGAGTCACCTCTTTTCTTAAACAACGATGGTAATCGAAAATGGAAGATAGACACAACAACGAAGCTGACTTTAAGAAAACCTGCATTAACTGCGGCCGCAGACTAATTGAACGCAAAGGCGCTCTGCTCTGCCTGCAGTGCAACCCCGAAGAGTTTGAATACACAGAGCTTTTTGAAGATAGCTTAGAAGACGGTGACTATGTTTTTATAGAATGCCCCGGCGCAAGTTTGTACCAGCCGGGCACCAACGAAGTAGTGGCCGGTGCCAGATTTATTGAAAACGGTAATTTAGAAACTGATTTTGAAATAATCAAAGAACCGGTCTTTGCACCAACCCACAAAAAGCGCCGCCGTATTAAACGTGAAGCTTTGGGTCGGATCCGCCGCTGTCAGGGCTGTCAGGACTACACCGTCCGCATGCGCCGCCCCGAGGGAGCTGATTTCTTCATTCCCTCCTACAAACATCCCAACCGCAAGAAACTCAAAACTATCGAGCATACCAGCTACGAACCGAAGTAAATTTCTATTTATTGCATCATAAGATGCATCAACTAAAAAGCCTCAATCACAACTTATAAAACCCGCGTAAGCCTCTGTCTTTCAACAATATATATACCGTTTTTTACTTGCTATGACTCGTCTTTTTGGCGTTATTTGAGTATAAAATAGGACGTCATGCAAACACGAAAAGCCAGAAAAACAGCCAGAGTCGAACCTCTGCCAATATCGCCGGTTATTGATAAAGTAATCCGGGGGCTGGGTTTTACCAAACGTTACCATGGCTGGCAGGTAGTAACCAAGTGGCCTGAGATAGTGGGTGAAAATATCGCCGCCGCCTCAAAAGCCGAACGTTACGATGATGGCATCCTCTTTGTAAAAGTGAAAAGCGACACCTGGCGGATGGAAATTCATATGAAAATTGATTCCATCATGTCAGAGATAAGAAAATTACCTTATGGCAAGTCTATCAAAGAGATCAGACTGGCCTGAACATTTTTATAGAAAGTAAAAGATGGAAACAATGACCGAAGACTTGACGACCAAAACAAGAAAGACAGCCCAGGGCAGCAAAGGTCACAGCTACGACGCTTCGACTATCAAAGTCTTAGAAGGTCTCGAAGCGGTCCGCCGCAGGCCGGCCATGTATATCGGCGATGTCAGCCAGCGCGGACTGCACCATTTGGTATACGAGGTCGTCGATAACTCGGTTGATGAATCGATGGCTGGTTTTTGCGATAAGATTTCAGTTGAGATCTGCAGCGATGGTTCAATAAAAGTTACTGATAATGGCCGCGGTATCCCGGTTGAAAAACATCCTGAGCAAAAAGTGTCGGCTTTGCAGGTAGTCATGACCACGCTCCACGCCGGCGGAAAATTTGACCACGACAGTTACAAAGTTTCCGGCGGTTTGCACGGAGTTGGTGTTTCGGTTGTTAACGCCCTCTCGGAATGGTGCTGGGTGGAAGTTCACCGCGACGGCGACGTTTACCGCCAGCAATATGAAAAAGGCAAACCGAAAAAACCAGTTGCCAAAGTTAAGACTTCCGACAGGACCGGTACCACCACCTGTTTTTATGCCGACAAAAAAATATTCAAAACCATAGAATACAAGTATGACATAATTGCCTCGCGCCTTCGTGAACTGGCTTTCTTAAATAAAGGGCTGGAAATAGTCTTGACAGACTCGCGCAGCGGCAAGGAAGAATCATTTCAATACAATGGCGGTTTGTCATCATTTGTTTCATATTTGAATGAAAACAAAACGCCGCTCTTCAAGAAGCCGATTCACTTTAGCGCCATTCGTGACGGTGTCGAAGTTGAAGTTGCCATACAGTACAACGACAGCTATACCGAGTCCCTCTATTCTTATGTAAATAATATCAACACCATCGAGGGCGGCACTCATCTGACCGGCTTTAGAACTTCCCTGACCCGCTCAATAAACAATTATGCCTTTAAAAATAACATCTTAAAGAAAAACGGCTTTTCACTTACCGGCGATGACAGCCGTGAAGGATTGACTGCGGTACTGTCTGTGCATGTCCCTGAACCGCAGTTTGAAGGCCAGACCAAAACCAAACTCGGTAACTCCGAAGTCCGCGGCATTGTCGAAGCCATTACCAATGAACATCTGGGCAACTTTTTCGAAGAGAACCCGCCTATTGCCAGAAGGATTATCGAGAAAACCGTGGCGGCAGCTATGGCCCGTGAAGCGGCCCGCAAAGCCAGAGAGCTGACCCGGCGCAAAACGGCGCTCGACAGCGCTGCCCTGCCCGGTAAACTGGCCGACTGCAGTTTGCGTGAACCCGAAGATTGTGAGATCTACATTGTCGAGGGTGACTCGGCGGGTGGCTCGGCCAAACAGGCCCGGGACAGACGCTTTCAGGCGATACTACCACTCAGAGGGAAAATCTTAAATGTAGAAAAATCCCGCATCGACCGCATTTTGGGTAACAATGAAATCCGCGCGCTGATTACGGCACTTGGCTGCGGCATTGGTGAAGAGTTCAACGCTGACAAAGTGCGCTACCATAAAATTATAATTATGACAGATGCTGATATCGACGGTTCACATATCCGCACGTTAATATTGACTTTCTTTTTCAGATACATGCGCCAGCTCATTGACCTGGGCTATATGTATATTGCGCAGCCGCCGTTGTATAAGATTCGTCAGGGCAAAAAAGACCATTACGCTTTCTCTGACGATGAAAGAGATAAAATTATCAAAGGACTGCCCAAAAAACCGCTGGTAATTCAACGCTTCAAAGGTCTTGGTGAAATGAATCCTGATCAGCTCTGGAACACTACCATGGACAAAGAGACCCGGACGCTGCTTCAGGTGACACTCGATGACGGCGCCGAAGCCGACCATCTCTTTTCAGTCTTAATGGGCAGCGAGATTGCACCGCGCTATAAGTTCATCCAGGAAAACGCCCAATACGTCCGCAATCTGGATGTGTAATCGTTTGCGCAGAACGTCGAAAATTCATACTGAACAGCTTATTAGTTTGTAGGTCAGGAACCTTGTGTTCCTGACTATTTTCTTGAATTTCGTGGGCGGCAGATGTCCCCATCTACGCCAACAAGCAAGTCTGTCGAAATCACTCCGCACAACACGGCGCGGCGCCGGTGCCGTTGATGTAGGCGGCCAGATAGGTGATGTCAGCTATATCAACTGAACCATCACAATTCAGATCACTTAATGAGTAAGGGAAAGGCGTATCACCGCCATAGAAGTAGAAGTTCATTAGATAATCAACATCGTCAAAATTTACCAGCCCATCACCGTTGGGGTCTCCACAGCAGAAGTACCGCCCGGAGAAGACATACGCCCGCCCTGCAAAAGACCCGCCAGCGTCATTGCCATGAGCTCCCACTATAATGTCATCAAATCCATCGTCATTTACATCACCGGCCGAAGCAACCGAAAAACCGAACGCGTCTCTTGTCACCTCGCCGGTGAACACGTTAAGCGTATCACCGCTCGACCCCGAAAAGACATAGGCCCGCCCTGCATCAGTGCCACCTGCGCGATTACGCAAAGTTCCTACGATAAGGTCAACAATACCATCATTATTAAAATCACCCGCCGAAGCAACCGAGAAACCGAGTCCTCCAAATTCCACTTTGCCTGTAAAGACATAAATTGTATCACCGTTCAGCCCGGAAAAGACATAGGCCCGCCCGGCGTTAGCGCCACCAGCGTCATTACCATAAGCTCCCACTATCAGGTCATCAAAACCATCGTTATCTACATCACCGGCCGAAGCGACCGAATAACCGAACACGTCAAGCCGCCTCGCCGGTGAAGACATAAATTGTATCACCGTTCAGACCAGAAAATACATAGGCCCGCCCGGTGTTAAAGCCACCAGCGTCGTTATACCGAGCTCCCACGATCAGGTCATCAAAACCGTCGTTATTTACATCACCGGCCGAAGCGACCGAAAAACCGAAGCCGTCCTCTGCCGTTTCGCCGGTGAAGACATAAAGCGTATCACCAGTCTGACCGGAAAAGACATAGGCCCGCCCAGCCCTAGTGCCACCAGCGCCATTATTTCGAGCTCCCACAATCAGGTCAGCAAAACCGTCTTTATTTACATCACCGGCCGAAGCGACCGAAAAACCGAAGATGTCCTCTGCCGCCTCGCCGGTGAAGACATGAATTGTATCACCGGTCTGACCGGAAAAGACATAGGCCCGCCCGGCAGCAATGCCAGCAGCGCTATTTGTAAATGCTCCCACAATCAGGTCATCAAAACCGTCGTTATCTACATCGCCTGCCGAAGCAACCGAAATACCAAAATGGTCACCTGCCGCCTCGCCGGTGAAGACATAAATTGTATCACCCGTCTGACCGGAAAATACATAGGCCCGCCCGGCATCTTCGCCGCCGGCATCATTTCTTCGCGCTCCCACAATCAGGTCATCAAAACCATCGTTATCTACATCACCGGCCGAAGCGACCGAAAAACCGAACCAGTCCACTGCTGTCTCGCCTGCAAAAGTATAAATAGTATCACCGGTCTGACCGGAAAAAACATAAACCCGCCCGAAACCGTCGCCACCAGCGTCATTTCTAAAAGCTCCCACGATCAGGTCATCAAAACCATCGTTATTTACATCACCGGCCGAAGCTACCGAACGACCGAAGAAGTCATTACCTGCCTCGCCGGTGAAGATATAAATTGTATCACCCGTCTGACCGGAAAAGACATAAGCCCGTCCGGCGTTGGAGCCTGCGGCATTATTGAGAGGCGCTCCCACAATCAGGTCATCAAAACCATCGTTATCTACATCACCGGCCGAAGCTACCGAACGACCGAAGAAGTCCCCTGCCGCCTCGCCGGTGAAGATATAGACCGGCGGGCACTGGGAATGAGCGCTTGAGACAGCCACAATAATAAGAATAATGGATAGCGAGAAACTAAGATGTGATAATTTCATAATACGTCCTCCATCTGAGACTGACCTAATATCCAATATCAGGCTGCAAAGGTCTGATTCTTGATAAAATATCAGCAGCCCGATAGATTTGTAATAAAAGAATTTGCCCCCTAATTTACGAAAAAAGGTCGATTTGTCAAGGCGTTTGGGCGAATTGAGGAAGTCTAAGAATTGCTTGGATTTAGCTTTGATGGCAGAACCACACTAAAGGAGGCGGGTGCTGCCCTACAATTTAATGTTGGGTGTTGTCGGTCGAGACTTTGACCAGTTTGATGCGGCGCTTTTCTACCTTGTCGATCTCAAATTCCAGATCGTTCCATTTAAGTTTTTGTCCGACCACAGGAGTTGTTCCGGCCAGGTTATACAACAGCCCGCCAACCGTTTCATAGTCCCCCTCGTCATGGTCGGTGTCCAGGTAATCCTGCAGACGTTCCACTCTCATGGTAGCGTTAATCAGGTAGCGTCCGTCGGTCAGTTTGATGAACTCTTCTTCTTCGGTGTCATGCTCGTCATGAATCTCACCAACTATCTCTTCGATAATATCCTCAAGAGTAATCAAACCGGCTACCCCGCCGAGATCGTCCATGACAATGGCAATATGCTGTCTGCCGACTTTAAATTCCTGCAGCAAGTCGCCGATGACTTTTGTTTCGTTGACAAAATATGGTTTGCGTAAATAACGGCTGATGTCGAAAGTTTCACCACGTCCCGGCATCTGATTAAAGAGGTCTTTGACATAAATCATCCCGACTACCTTGTCTATCGCTTCGTCATAAACCGGATAGCGCGAATGACCGTCTTGTAATATAACTTCGCGAATTTTCTTAAACGACATAGATTTTTCGATACCGGTGATTTCAACTCTGGGGATCATTACTTCGCGGACAACTTTCTGGTCTAAGAGAAATATCTGACCGATCATTTCCTTTTCGTCTTCTTCAACCAACGTTTCGCCAATACCCGCCTGCTCTGCAAGCGCTTCGATAGCGCGTTCGACAATTTCTTCTTTTTCTTCTTCGGTTACAGGTTCGGCAGCGTTGGCTTTGATAATCACGCTCCGGTATTTTCTGACGATAGGCAGCATCAAGAATGTAATAATTCTCAGATACCAGAGTTTTTTTATCATTTTAGAATTGATTGCTGTTCGTGAGGAGCGCCTCGGCAGATACTCTACTATCAGAACATAACCAATCCAGACGGTTAATAACGACAACGACCAAATTATGATTTTTGCTAGTGCAATTTCGATTGGAACAGAGATAAGAAAAAGTACTGCCGCCACAGTTATGGCGACCAGAGAAATGGCCTTATAGACTACACCAACCTGAACAAATTCCTGCGGGTCGGCGGCTAAACGCTCAAGGAACTTTTTCTGGCCTTGGCTGACTTTGTCATAAAGGGATTCAAGTTCGTCCGGGTCAAGATTCACCGCCAGTGAGTAAAGAGAAACTCTATAAGCAATACTATAAAAGAGTATTATCAAAAATGCGAACAGCAACTGGTACCACATCAGCTAACACCTGCCTCTAACTTTGTAAGTGACAAGAAATATGTTTCACGCTTTCGCATTTTGACAGCGTCATTCTTTTTTAAATGGTCATAACCCAGAAGATGCAAAAAACCGTGACAACTCAGCCTCAAGAGTTCTTCGCCAAATGTATTAGCGAACTTCGGAGCCTGGGCTCTGGCGACAGCGGTAGAGATGTATATCTCGCCGAAAATAGAGTCATCTCCGTTTGAGTCGCCCAGGTTGAACGACAACACATCGGTGGCTTTATCTATTTGGCGGTGAGATTTATTTAGCTGCTGGATTCGTTTCCTGGTAGTAAAAACGAGATTGACTCTACTGCCTGCGTCTGCTTCGGTTTCTTTGCTCATAATCTTGTCAAAGAGATTGAAAATCTTTTGCCTGGGAACTCTTGCTGAAACTTCTTTAAAAATGTAAAGCTTCATCATGAGACTCAGCCGTTGCCTCCTTCCTCTTTGGATATTCTATTCTGCGATGGAATGCTGCTATCAATATCAGAGAGAAAGCTTCTCTAATTTTCGCCAGATCACGCAATGTCAGCGGACACTCATCCAGTTCGCCCGACTCAAAGCGATCGTTTATTATTCTCTGAATCAAATTATTTATACGTGCCGGTTTGGGGTCATCAAGAGTACGACTGGCTGCTTCGACCGCATCTGCCAGCATGGCGATTCCGGTTTCTCTTATCTGTGGTTTTGGCCCGGGATAGCGGAACTTGTCAATCTCCTTTGGATCGCTGCCCTGCTCGATAGCTTTGTTATAGAAATAAGTCTGCACCATAGTGCCGTGGTGTTCTTCGATAAAGTTTAAGACATCATCCGGAATATCTTCTTTTTCTCCAAGCTGCCTGCCTCGTTTCACATGAGAAGAAAGAATTAATGCCGACATAGTTGGTGTCAGCTGCTCATGCTTGGATTTTATGCTTAGCTGGTTTTCTACAAAGTATTCCGGAATTTCAATTTTTCCAATATCATGGAAATAGGCGCCGACTCTTGCTAAAAGAGGATTGGCATCTATTGCTTTGGCTGCTGCTTCACAAAGATTGCCGACTGAAATCGAATGATGATAAGTGCCCGGAGCTTCCAGGGCCAGTCGTT
>JADFPZ010000088.1 GCA_022562075.1 Candidatus Zixiibacteriota bacterium
TATGGCAAACCGGCCCAAATGTTCTCCGAAAGGAGACTCGACATGGAATATGTAAGTCCCGGATGCTATCTGCTGACGGCTGGTAGACATCAAATTCCATCTCTCCGAACCGGTATTATCGTTATGCACCAGAGTTTGCACTAAGCCGCCCGACAAATTGTAAATGCGGATAGTGCACTCTTGCGGCAGATTCTGGAACTCAAGTACAGACTCGCCTTCGGCTATCTCAACCATGGCCGAGTACTGGGCTATGTAAGGATTCGGAACTACTCTAATATCATCCAATTCGTTGGCAGCAGCGCCGGCATTGATACCGTCGGCTGTAAAAGTAAAATTATCTGAAGAGTTATTTAGCGGCGCTCCCTGTATTTCAAAGACATCGCCAACCACAGGATTATACAGAGTATCATCAAATGCAAACAACCAGCTGTAATTATTCGGGAAGGCAAATGATGTTACCGATGTTACCGAATCATAAGGATAGTTTACAATCGCAAGCAAGTCGTAGGGGTCCCAGAGATCATTTACGTCAAAATCATATACTGCCAGAGAAATTCTTTCGTTGGTAGTCGTATTCCAGGCTTCAAAGGGCACCCAGAATATATTGTCACTACCATAAAAGCCATCCAATACCCAGTTGGCTCTGGTGGAATCACCTGTATATCTTAATTCAAAAGTTGAACTGAAATGCTGATTGCCGAAAACATCATTGTCATCACCGGTAAAGGCCGGCAAGGTTGGTCCGTAAAACGGTCCCATGACTAAATTGGTGTCGGCACCGCCCAGCATTGTTTGTCCCCAGCCACGTGGGTCGTGGTCGCCGTCACGGACTACAACTCTCATTCCCTCGGCAACCTCATAAAGTCCGGGGTCAACGGTTGTCTTGGTTTGATTGGCCAAAACCGTATCGTTGCTAGTCATGTTTATCAGATGCCAGTAAGTCTTTTCCGGCCTGTCTTCGAAGACAACCTGATAATTGGAACCGTTAAGAGCGCCAGCATCAAAAATAAGAGGCGAAACAGTACCATCGGAAGGCAGACCGGTTCCGCTATAGTTGTGTTCAACAGTACTGACAGCATCATAGAATCCAGCCGGGTCGGTAGTCGGCGTAACTCTGATAACATTTTGATTAATTCCCGGCTGGCCAAAACCAGACTGCAGAGGCTCAACACCGGTGACAGTATCACCCTCGTCAAAGGCAGCTAAACAGTACCAGTATTCGACACCGTTAAAGAGACCGGTATCTATGTATGAATGCTGTATGGGGTCTCCGGGATTCAAGACAGTGTACGTAGACAGCGGAGCATAGTCCAAAGTTAGACAGCTGTTGCCGGTATTATAATCGGTAACTCCCCAGGTTTTACCCTGGTTGTCACTTCTATAAAGTTTATAGCCGACAAAATCCTGAATTCCGGTCAACGGATCAGTGCTGACTTCGGCTGTATCATTCCAAAACAGATAAACTTTTTCATCGGCAGCGCGAGCGCTTATAAGCGGCGTAGCAGGTGGTTGTGGCCCGATAAAGTTGGCGTCATATAGAGATTGTGCCAACGAAGCATTATCCCTGAAATCAGCTTCGTCTGCTCCGGCTATAATGGCATAGACTACCCGCACTGTTTGACCCGGAGTCATCGAAATTCCGTTTACACACTGTATATAGAACTGATCTGTCGGCGGCAGCGAAACATCAAACTGCGTGCTGTTTATCATGGTATAACGACCGGGGTCGGTATTCGGTAGAAAAGCCCAGTCATCGGTACGAAACGCTGTCATGCCGATATTATTGGGAGTCTCCAGAAGCTTTGTGCCCAGAATTCCTGTCTGGGTAGTTGGTCCCCAGCCGGGATCGACACCTAAGTTGTCATAAATCCAGGCCAAATTTTCCAGCGAATCAAAGGCTACCAAATCCTCAAGCCTGCCGTTTTCTCCGCTTCCGTCAGGGCCGCCTACGTCTATGTCAATATAAAGCCCAAAAGCCAGGCTGTTGTAAGTCGTTGATGAAGTGTTCGTAATTTCCAAAAGAACAAACATGAAATCTTCGTTATAACAGTAGTTCCACTGCAGTATGGTGTGAGTTAGTTCAAGTCCAAGTACCGAAGTTCCGCTGGCAGCATCGCCCAGACGGTAATGAGAGTCCTGAAGTGAAGTTGGCCCACCCGGGAAAAAGCTTGCTGATAGGGAACTATAAACTGTGTTGTAAACATAACTGCTCGAGGCGGCATCCCAGACCCTCCAGCCGTTGGCAGGACTGCCAACGCCAAGACCGACTGTATCAGTAGGATCATAGGACAAATAACGGCTGGTATCTGTCGACAGAAGAATCATATAGGGATTAGCAGCTGTCGAATCTGTCTCTAGTGCCTGAAAATCATCATAGGAGTTTGCTACAATTGTGTCACCAACTGAGTTAACTCCGCCAATCCAATAGCGTACTTCAGCTAGATAGTCATGTCCGGAACCACGAGGCCATTCCCCTGAAGGCAGACCATAAAACATATAGCCGCCGATATAGCCCCAATTATCAACTGTGGTAGCAATGTTACCAACATTATGTATAATCTGGTCGACAGTCGAGGGCTTAGGAGCCAGCTGCGGACCGTTGTTTCCAGTCGGAGGACTCGGCTGATACATCGGCCTGGAAAAAGCTGCCGTACAAAGTGCCAGTGCTAACACTAAACTTATTTGAAAAATTCTGATATTTTTTCCTGCCTTTAGCATCTGCTTTAACTCCAATTAAAAACTAAACTCTATACCGGTTCTAATAGTCCGCGGCGGTGAAAAATTCTGCGGGTCATGGTCGTATAAATTGTCATAAAAACTTATATCGTTGGCATCCAGAGCGAGCCCGGCACCAATAGCATTGCCGTCGTTATCCGGCCGGCCGGTATTGGTATAAACACCCAAAATATTTTTCTTATTAAACAGATTGTCTACTTCGACAAAGAAGCTCATAGACCGTGAATTAAAGGCACCAAATGAAATCTCTTTGTTGAACCTCATGTCGACTCTGTAATTCGAAGGCAGTCTGGCTTCGTTGCGTTCGCCAAGTCTCGAACCTTTATTGTCAGTTGAAGTGTATGGCAGACCCGAACCATAACTTCCGACAACGCTAAGATTCCAGGCGCCGGGCATTCGCATACCAAGAAACTTGGCATCCCAGTTTCTTGGAGCCCGAAATGACATAAGCGCTATAACTGTATGGCGCTGGTCAAAATCTAATGGATATTCGGAGACCGGGGCCAGGGTGTCAGTTACTGAAGTGATATAGGTGTAGTATGGTTCAAGTGCCGTAGAGCCGATACCGGTTGCAATCTGATAACTATAAGAGATAGAACCGCTCAAATATCCGCTTCCCGGGAACTTCTCAATTGTCAAGCCTATACCTTTTACCGAACCGTAATCATCATTGTCAAAGTGCGTAACAGGTAAAGTGGCCACCTGAAATGAAGAACGAGTAGTTACCAGGTCATTGATATCTTTAAAATATGCAACTACGTTCAGCCTTATATTTCTGTCTATTAAATGGTCAAGGCCCAGCTCGTATGAAGTTGTCTGCTCGGGATTCAGATCAGGATTGCCCAATAGCGGATAACCTGTTGAAACATCCCCTTCCAAGTTGGTGTACAAATATCTGAAACTAGGCTCCTGATAAAAAAGTCCGTAGTTGAAATGCATTTTAGATCTTGAGGATATCGGGAATGATATTCCGAGGCGCGGAGCCCATCGTGTTTTGGAGTCTGCTTGTTTATAAACCGGGGTTAATCCGCCGGGGTTAACATTATAAGAAATATCGGCATCGCGATAATCAACACGTATGCCGAGATTTATGATGAATTCTTTATATTCCATTTTATCCTGCACAAAACCGGAGATATAGCTGGGACTGCTATTATATTTTTCGCCATAAGGATTGTCGTTAAAAAATAGCTTGTAATCCCAGTCTATCTTGTATTTTCTCCACTCAAAGCCCGCTTTTATCTGATTGGTCTTGTTGACTTGACCGATAACATTTAACTTATAGGCGCTGTAGATTGACTCCCGCCATCTGAATGTAGGTTTAAAGTCGTTGCCAACTGTAAATCCTGTGGCCTGAAGGACATCGGCAAAATCTCTATTGCCGAGATAATTATCATCATCAATGGTCCCTTCAGTATAGCCTGGCCACTGATCCCAGTATAAATCAAACAGAGCTCCCGGAGCTGATTTGTAATTGGTCATGAAATAGTTAAAAGAGTTTGTTATAATCAATCTTTCACTGACAGAATATAAGCCGCTGATACCGGCCAGAAACGAGTTCTTTTTAAACGAGGGTAGTCCGTCGAGATTGAAGTCGTAGGAGACTCCGTTAACGTCGCGGTGTATATACTCTTCGCCGGATTCATCATGGAAAGTGAAATTCGCTTTGATTTTGAATCTCTGGCTGGGCTGCAGCGACAATTTGGTCGTACCTGTATAAGAGACCGAACCATTATGAGGCAAATATGATGGCTCATGCAAATATTCGCCGGCTACAAAAAAAGTGTTGCGCGTAGAACCTAGCCCCGGGATCGGACCTGACAGGTTGATGCTTGTAGAGCGATTTCCGACTCTGTTTAGGCCGGCCCATTCTCCACTTCGTACATTATAAGGATGCGTCAGGCCTTCATACATTTTAAATCCGCCGTGATAAGACTCGCCGCCCTCACGAGTAATAGCGCTGACAACGCCGGAAAGAGCCTCGCCATACTCCGCCGTATATCCACCGGAAGTCAAAGACAACTGCTCCAAAGAGCTGGGCATAATCTTGATTCCCGACTGGGATATAAATGGATCCTGTACCGAAAAACCGTCAAAATAATAGGATATTTGTCCGGCGCGACCGCCTCTTAGGTGCAGGTCGTTATCACGATCGACTATTACGCCGGGGTAGTTGGTCAATACGTTTTTTACCGTAATTATATTGGGGAGATATTTTAAATGATCGGACGTAAAAATTACTTTAGAAGCTGTCAAGTCTTTTTGAATTACCGGATTTTCTGCTGTTACAACTACTTCTTCTTGCAGCTGCAGAGTAGATTGATTAATTTCAAAATTGACAGGTGTGGTCAGGTCTATTAGAACCAGAACATTCTTATGAACTAAACTTTTGTAACCGACACTGGTGACGGAAATATCGTATTTTCCTACCGGCAGATTGATAACGAAAAATTCCCCGTCTACATCGGTTTGAGTCACAAGCGATGTTCCGTTGATTCTTATTGTCGCTCCGACTATCGGTTTTCCGGTCCTGCTATCCTCAACCAGACCAGAAATTTTTCCGACAACTCCCGCCTGGACTAATGTTGCACTGAAAAAAACTAACAGTAACGAAATCAGCAGCGGTATTATTTTAGTCAAACGACTCAAGAATTTTACCTTTTGAAAAAACCTGTCTCTCTCATAGGTGACATTTCTTTTAGTCATAAATCTGTTTATCGGCATTTAGTACAGCCCTTTTAGCATGCGTCTGCGTATTTTATCGGAGCCCACGTAAAAAACTTGACCCTTTTAGATAAGATTGAAACGGAATTATTTTCCTGCTCCAGATAAGAGGAACGGCCGTAATCTCAAGATTTATGGAGGTTTTCCGATATCCAACAAATACGCAGGGCTACCGGTCTGTCTGAGGACTCACAATCGGGCCAAATCTGGGTTAGGCAGGTAAGGAAAAAAATAGAAAGCAACTTTGTTCGTATGAAAATTGGCATGAACAGGACACTATTTCTATTAATCAGTTGGGCTATAATTGCGTTTACTGTCCTTTCTCCGGAACATGCTTTTCCACAGAAAAGCCGAACCAGAATTGCAATTTTCGTAAGCGACAGCCTTACTTCTACTGCCAGGACTTTAAGCGGCGCCAAGAACATTATCAAACGGGAACACCCCGATGCACAGTTTGACAAATATATTATCAAGCGTGGTATTCTGAAAGATACTGCGGTTGTCAACAGTTGTCTGGCTAATAAAACTGACATAATACTAACCGTAGGTTCATCGGCGACCGAGTTCGCCAAGAGAAACTTTAAGAAAATTCCCATTGTATTTTCGAGCGTAAAATATCCGGCGCTTTCAGGTTTCGTTAACAGTTCATCGGGCACCGGAAACAATATTACCGGGGCTTCACTGGATATCCCCATAAATGTTCAATTCTCATATTTCAGACAGATATTACCTGATTTAGAAAAAATCGGCGTCCTCTATACAGAAAGTACCGCCCCGCTTATTCCTTCTGCAAAAATCGTGGCGCGCGAACTTGGCATGACACTGGTGCCTGTGTTAATCAAGGAACCTAAGGAACTCCCCAAAGCGCTCGATTCACTGGCAAAAATAACTCAGGGACTTTGGTCAGTCGCTGATCCCGAACTTTTCGGTCCACAGTCAACCAGATACATTTTAAAAACGACATTACGCAAAATGATTCCGTTCATGGGTTTTTCCCGCCACGTGGTGGAGTCTGGCGCATTGTTTGCTTTGGACTTTGATTATAAAGCGATAGGATTTCAAGCCGGAGAAATCGTAAATAAACTGATAGATGGAGCCGATGCTTCGGAAATCAGAGTGACTTCAAGCGACGTCATCTATTTTCACTACAATGAAAAGACTGCCAAATACATCAAAATCAATATTCCGCCTGAGCTTATAGCGGTAGCCAGGGAGGTTTACAAATGAACCTCCGTAAATGGTTTTACAACGCCAAGTTGCGCACCAAAGTGCTCCTTCCAATTATTGTCATTCTCTTAATTAGCAGTTTGGTCACCAGTACCTATATGATCAAGAGACAAGCACACGGAATCAGACGCGAACTGGAGACCGCCGGCGAAACAATGATTAGAATGCTGGCTGCTAATGCCGAGACCGGAGTAATTCTGGAATCACAATATGAACTCGATGAAATGCTCACGCTCTTGCACGGCTTTAATGTAGTGCGCTATGCCGCTATTTACTCAACTGATAGCAGGCTGCTGTCCGAAGCAGGTGAATGGAATAATGATGCTATTGCTTACAGGAAGAGAATAAAGACGGCCTTTACAGATGATCTAGCCCATCATGACTACCAGGTGAGGTTAAATAACGGCGATGAATTCATTGTCCTCAATTATCCAATAACAACCCGGAGAGAAGCACTGGACAGAGAGCTGCTGGGTATGACCGCTGGCTATGACAAAGTGAACAGGGATGATATAGTTATCGAAAAAGTTGGATCAATAAAACTGGTACTGTCATTAGCCAATGTAAATAAGGCCATAACAGAAGCTCAAAAGGCGGCCTTGCTGGTAACAGCGGCTATCCTGCTTTTTGGTATATTGACTATCGCCTTTCTGGTACGATTTGTAACCAGACCGATACGGGTATTGCTTACTGCAACAGACCGGATAAGCCGCGGTGATCTGACACAGAGCGTTGATATTCATTCGGGTGATGAAATAGGACATCTGGCTGATACCTTTAACAAGATGGTGGACTCATTGAGACAGTCCCGAAACGAAATTGAAGAATATAACAGAAATCTTGAGCACAAGATTGTACAAAGGACTATGGAACTGGAAGAAACTCAGGCACAGTTACTGCAATCCGAAAAAATGGGTGCCATAGGTCAGCTGGCGGCAGGAGTGGCTCACGAACTTAACAATCCTCTCGGCGGCATTCTCGGTTATTCACAAATCGCCCTGGAGAAAATGAGCAAATCCGGGCCTACTGAGATTGATGAAAAACAACATCAAGATTACCTGCGTTATCTGTCAGAAATAGAAAAGCAGGCGCGTCGCTGTAAGAATATAGTACAGAATTTGTTGAAATTCTCAAGATTGCCCGAGAAAATAGAATTTGAACAAATCAGCATTAATCATATTATCAAAGATACTGTGACGTTTATCGAGCACCAGCTTAATATGCACCAGATCGAACTAAAGCTTGAATTAAATGAAAGAATCCCCGAAATTAGCGGAAATGCCGGACAGCTGCAGCAGGTATTTACGAATCTGATAATAAATGCAATGCATGCATCCGAATCCGGCAACTGCATAATAATAAAAACTCAGTCAAGCCCGGCTCTTGGTGAATTTGGCGGAGCTATTGAAATTATGTTTATTGATAACGGCTGCGGAATTCCTTCAGAGAATATAAAGAAAATATTCGAGCCGTTCTTTACTACCAAGGAACTGGGCAAAGGAACCGGCTTGGGATTATCGGTAAGTTACGGTATAATAAGAAATCACGGCGGAGAAATTAAAGTGACATCTGATGAAGAAAAAGGAACTACATTCATAGTTGTTTTACCTCTTCAGAAACCGACTCTGGAAGCCGATAATCTGAATAAGCAGAAAGCCCCTAACTTTCTTGGCTAAACGAATAGGCAAATGAGCAAAATGGATAAGAAGACCGTTCTGGTAGTAGATGACGAAGAAATAATCAGAGACTTTTTATTTGAAGTCTTAAATGATGATTTTGAAGTCAGCACTGCTAGCGACGGTGACGAGGCAATTGACAAGCTAAAAGAGCAAAGCTACGACCTGGTCATAACAGACCTTAAAATGCCGCGTGTTTCCGGTGACGAAGTTGTTAGATTTGCCAAGCAATCAGACCCCGAAGCCAAAGTCATTGTTATTACTGGCTACTCGAGTTTATACTCAGTAAGCAAATCAGCCAACCATGGCGCAAACGCTTTTTTATCTAAACCTTTCAGCATTAAAGAGCTCATGCAGACCGTATCTGACTGCCTGGAGTAACTCTATAGCATCTTAGTGAACTCTGCTGCCTCTTTGAGTGAGAGGCTCATCTTTTTTGCACATCGGACAATCTTCCGGCGACCACGAAACTGCATCAATTGAACCTACTGAATACTGCGGATATTCAAATTTTATTTGCCCGCCCGAGCGGTCCAGTATCAAGCCTATTCCGCAAATATCGGCCTTTCTGAATTTACAAAGTTCGATCATTTCTTTAATCGACCGGCCGGTAGTTAGAATATCATCTACAATCAAAACTTTTTCATCAGGGCTTATTTCAAAACCACGTTTGAGAGTCCGGCCGGCCTCCCCGGGTTCAGAATAGACTGCTTCAATTCCCAGATACCGGGCAACTTCGTAAGCTATTATCACCCCCCCCAAGGTAGGACCTATTATTGTCTGGATATTCTTACCACTAAACTCATCTGCTATCATTTTACAGATTTTTGTACAAACTTGTGGGTTTTTTAATAGCGTGAATTTTTCATAGTAGATGTCGGAGTGTCTGCCCGAGGTAAGCTTAAAATGCCCATGCAAAAGCGCCCCGGAATCTTCAAATATCTTCAAAATTTCAGAGTTGTTCACTTTTCCGCCGTAATAATGGCTACCGCCGCAGCATAATGTTTCTCATGGCTGATAGAAATAAGACACTTTTTATGCCTGAGCTTTTCTCCGGCCAGATTGCCAAAGTCCAGATAGGGATTCCCTGTCTCGTCGTTTACGATTTCTAAGCTGCGGTAAGCCGGTCGTTCTGTCAAATACCGGCCAAGACTTTTTATCACTGCTTCTTTGGCGGCAAACCTGCCGGCTAAAAAATTAACTTTGTCGCCTCTTTGAGCGTAAGTTACTAATTCTCTCTGGCCAAGTATGCGATTTACGAATCTGGCGCCATGCCTTTTCA
>JADFPZ010000089.1 GCA_022562075.1 Candidatus Zixiibacteriota bacterium
TTAATTTGTGTTCAGCCCAGATTTTGCACGTCTCTCTATCTTCTTGTCGTACTTGCGATAGAGCTCTTTTTGCTTGGAATCCAGGTTAACCTCGCGGCCTTCAATATACATGAGTGTGACATGATTGGTAAGTTGGTCGAGGATGTCACCTTTTGAAACTACCAGAGTTGCTTTTTTGCCAATTTCAAGTGAGCCGATTTCTTTTTCTACTCCCAATATCTCTGCTGTTGATAAAGTAACAGAGCGCAATGCTTCTTCGTAATCCAGGCCAAAGGCAACGGCTTGTCCGGCCAGAAAGGGAAGATTGCGGCAGCGCCAGGCAGACCAATCTCCACCGCTAAAACCAAGACAAAATTTTACGCCGGCATCTGCTAAGAGTTTGGGCTGACTATATGTCAAATCATATTCGTCATCGGAGCGCAATGGCATTCGCTGTGTGCGATCAAGGATTACTGCCACGTCATTATCTTTTAGCAGATCGGCTGCCTTCCAGGCTTCACGACCTTCGGCAATTATTAGTCGAACGTCGTATTTATTAGCAAAATCAATGGCTTGTTCAATCTGCCTCAAATCGTTGGCATGAACGATAACCGGCAAGGTCTTGTCGAAAACGGGCAGCATCGCTTCCCAGCGTGAATCGATTTTCAAATTTGGGTCGGCTTTGCGGGCAATAGAATATGATTTGGCGTTGTTAAAATGTTCTTCTATTTTGCGGCGGTTCTTTTCGTTTTCTTTTTTTTGTTCATCAGCGGTTTTATCCATCCACCAGGCAGTTATTATTGAACTTCTCGGCCAGCTGATGTGAAGCCCCGTATTTTCTTTTTCCATGGCATCTTCTTTAGTCCAGCCATCCAGATTAATCAAGCTTGAACGGCCGCGTATCAGTCCGCCACCCGGTACGATCAAGGCCGTAGTAATGCCGTTTGAACGAACGGTCGGGATAATTTCGGAATCAGGATTATAAGCGATATGGGTCTGTACATCGGGATTGTTTCTGCCACGTTCACTTATATCGTTTGTAGCTCGTACTTGACCGATTTCAATTATTCCCACTGTGGAGTTAGGCGCTATAAGTCCGGGGTAAACCTGATAGTCGGTTATGTCAATCACTTTACCACCAGTTGGTAGGGGCAGGTCCTTGCCTATGGCTGTGATCCTGCCGTTTTCAAAAAGAATATCAGTATTGAGCATAACACCATTGGAAACAGTGTGGAGATCACCTCTTGCCAAAAGAATCGGCTGCTCTTGTACTTCGCCCGGAATATAGTCGTGAGCAATAGACTGTCCCACGAGAACTATGCTAAAACAAATGCACAGAAATGTATGTTGTGATATGATCTTTCTCATTGATTTACCTTCTCCCAATAATCGAAGTTATCATCGCAACGCCACTGGTAGTCTTCAATGTTATTACGTTCACCCCAGTGGTCTTTGGATTTATCGTCACCTTTTTTCTTGCCGTCAGATTTTGCGAGAACTTTCTGAATCAACGCCTGCTTTTCTTTTTTTATAGCAGCACGTATGAGGAGGTCTGATTCTAAGTCAAAATATTTCTTGCCGTCGACCCAGGTCTGTTCTGCTTTGGCATATACGGAAAGCGGATTGTTGTTCCAGATGACGAAGTCAGCGTCTTTGCCTACTTTAATCGAACCTACCCTGTCATCGATTTTGAGTTGAATGGCAGGATTCAGAGTTGCCAATTTGATTGCTTCCTCCTGGCTCATACCACCGTACATAACTGCTTTGCCGGCATCTTGATTTAAACGCCTGCCGAGGTCGCCGTTGTCTGAATTTATCGAGGTAACAACTCCAGCTTTAGTCATCAGGACCATGTTGTAGGGGATGGCATCGTAAACTTCAAACTTGTAAGCCCACCAGTCGGCAAAAGTCGAAGCAGTTGCTCCATGTGCAGCCATTTCGGGTGCAACTTTGTAGCCTTCAAGGATATGAGTAAAAGTCTGAACATGGAAGCCGTGTTCTTCAGCGACACGCATGAGCATTAGAATTTCTGATTGATGATAGGAATGACAATGGATGAACATTCTGGAATTAACTATATCCGACATTGCCTCCAGTTCCAGATCGCGCCGCGGGGGAACAGTACGTTTTTTTGCGCCCTTGCTCAACTTGTTATAAGCAGCCCAATCGGCATCATACTCTTTGGCTGCCTGGCATTCATCTTTGATTAGTGTTTCCACGCCCATTCTGGTCTGAGGATAGCGGACAGTGAATTTGTCTCCGAAATTACTGTGCTTTACGTTTTCACCAAGAGCAAATTTTACAGTAGGAGGTGCGTTTTTGAATTTCATTTCTTCAGTAGTCGAACCCCAGCGATGTTTAATTATTTGAGCCTGGCCACCTATGGGATTGCAGGAGCCATGCAAAAGCTGTGCGGTGGTTGTGCCGCCGGCAAGCTGACGATATATATTTAAGTCATCAGAGTTTATAACGTCACCGATGCGGACTTCACAGGTTACGGCGTCGGTGCATTCGTTGACTCCGCCTGAAATTGCAATATGCGAATGTTCGTCAATCATACCGGCAGTAATATGTTTTCCGCTGGCATCTATTTCACGCACCCCGGCAGGCGCTTTTAGATTCTCGCCGAGCGCAGCAAACTTTCCGTCTTTTATCAGCAGATCGTAGTTTTCGAGTATACCGGCAGCTTCCGAAGTCCATATCGTTGCATTTTTGATTAAGACATTCTCTTGCTGAGGCAATGTTTCCAAGCCATAGGCTCGGTTGGGGAAGGTAAGTTTTGCCAGCAACTCTTCTTCTTCGTCATTGACGTCACTTTCGTCATTTTCGTCATCACTTTTCTTTTTATGCTGTTTGTCTTCTTCTTTATCTTCAACGCCATTTTCAGAGTCAGTACTGTCGGCTGCATCGCCAGCTTCGTCTTCGGCAGACTCTTCGGCCGGAGCCGCTATAAAATCCTGACGTGTTCCGTCAGGACGTGTGAATTTACCTACATATGAACTGTCCTTAATTCTTCCTGAGAAACGAAATGTTCCTATCAGAGCGAGAGTGTCAAGCTTTACCGAAAACATGAGTTTGGGACCCTGTACTTCGACATTTTTTAGTTTGTACTCTTTCTCTTCACCAAGTTCAAGCGTTCCCGACGGTTTTTCCGGTTTACCGCTGATTTCCAGTTCGAAATCTACGCCATCAATATCCAGCGCATATTCACCTTTGAAATCATGTTCCGGAATCGGTTTTAGTTCGTGCTTTTGTCCGGCAACCCAGACAGAAAAGATTTTGGCTTTCTTTTCAAATATTTCTTTATCCCAGATAGAGAAATTGGCAAGTTTTCCCTTTTCAAGTGTTCCTGTAAATTGTTCGATTCCGCATAGTTGGGCTGGCACAGTAGTCAGCGAAGCCAGGGCAGTTGTTTTGGAAAGGCCGCGCTTGATCGCTTTGCGAAGATTCGACAGGAAATCTTTCTTTTTCTTCAGGCCATGTGTAGTCAGCGCAAACGTAATATTGTTTTCTTCGAGAATATGCGGATTTGAGGGCGCTGTTTCCCAGTGACGAAGCGAGGCCAGGCTTACATCAAGTTCGTCTTCAAACGAACCGACTTCGGGCGTCTTCGGATAATTAATTGGCAGAATTATCTTAGCGCTGATTGCGGCAATATCATTTATTCGTTCATATTCATGGCCGCTGCCGATATAAATAAATGAGCGGCCGAATTCTGTTGCAATGCGGTTAGCCCGAAGCAGGGATAGCTTGTTGCTGGTTTCAAAAACAAAAGTTTCGTTATTGTGAATGACTTCTGCTACTACTTTGCATTCTCGGTTGAATTCCGGCATTTCTTGATTAGGGTTTTTCTTAATGGCCGCCTGCGCCTTGCTGTACCAGTCAGCGTCAAGAAAAGTTTGTCGTATAAAGGCAATGCTGCCCATAAGGGAAGAAGGGTACCATTGTTTGGAACTGCCTTTATTAAATGATAGAAAGTGATGAGAGTAGGGACGCAAGACCATATCATTTGAAAGACCTTCACCTAAGAGCGCCACAAACGAACGTCCTCGGAAAATTCCGTCAAGTTTGGCTGACTGCACGGTGGTAAAGCCAATTTCGTGAAAAGCTTTGGCCTGTTTTGAGTCCGGCTTAAATGATTCTACATGGTTAGCCGAAGCATGAATAGCATCGTTCCAGGAGTCGCCGCCCTGGCGGTCAGCCTGATATTTTGGACCGGCAGACCGATCTCTTCTTTTTTTCTTTTCTTTCTTGCCCAGTCCATATTCGGTAAATGCATCAATAAAGCCCGGGAAAATGAATTTTCCATCCAGATCAATAACAGTCGCATCAGCAGGTATTTTTATATTTGTGCCTACACTTTCGACTAGGCCGTTACGGATGACCATGCTGGCGTTTTCCAACAACAGGTCGGGCGTCACTTGAATGTTGGCATTTCTAAAGGCAGTAATTTCGCTGTTTTTTACTCTAATTCCATAATTTGGGGTAGTTTGAGCAATTGCTGAACTACTAAGCAGTAATGCTGCCAGAAACAAATATGGTTTTATCAAATAATTCATATTCAGGACACCTCTTTGAGCTATATCAAATTAATAAAATGTATAGTATTGGCACATAGGGCGGGGCCAATGAAGCCAAAACAAAGCGTTAAATTTATAACGAATATAGCGGCAGATATCAAGCAGAATCAAGATACTATTAGCTGTACGATTTCAATTTGGACAAACCGGAGCAGGTCCGCCACGAAAAATGAAATCCACGAGATAAGTCAGCTCCAGAATTCCCACAAACTCACCATCGCCATTGACATCGGCAGCAGGTATAAATGGTGGCGGAGGTCCGCCTCTGAAAACGAAATCTACTAAGTATGTCAGCTCAATAATTCCTACAAATTCGCCGTCAAAGTTTACATCACCACAAATATAGGGCGCCGAAATATTGATATTATCTACAAACCAGTCATCAAAAGGTCCAGCTGTACCAGTTGAGCGAATCCTAAATCTGAAAGCCTTGTGGCAGGCGTCACTCGGCAGATCATGAACCGTATGTGTAAATTCAGTCATATCCGGGCCTGAGCCGAAATACTGCTCCAAGAGCTGCCAGTTTGCTGAAGAATCCAGATATTCAAAGAACAGATCATCTCCTGTTTCAGTGGAATTACCACCTCCGGTTCGTTGATAATCATAACTTAGAACCGAGTTGCACTGCCCAGCCAAATCAATAACTTGAGATACAATGGTGTCGGCACCCAGCGGACCTCCGTTGAGATTTAAAGCGTACGGAGGGGATGGTATATTTAAGCCGATACTGTTTATATCAATGTTAAGAAAACTAACCCACTTAGCGGGATCAATTGTTTCTGTCGGAAACTCTTCTTCGAATGGTAAAGTGAGCGGGACCCCGAGCGAGGTAGTGATCAAAGAAGACTGGCCAAAAATAGCCGGATTCGATCCGGAAACCACATCAATAATCGCAATATCGGATTCACCAAAAAACGAGTTTGAGATTACAACACTTACTCGAAAAGTAAAGCTCGAATCTTCCAAAACTACCGAGCTTGAATTTATCATGAAGAAGCCAGCCGAATCCCAGATTGTGGTGTTCCAAAAGTTTCCGGACGAAGTTAATGCGTATTGGTCCGAGTACAGGCCGTTGTTCGTAATCGTAAGTTGATACCAGACAGTATCATCGACAACAGCGCTGGCTGAATCGAATAGAGGGTCAAGAGTCATAGCATAGTCAATTACTCGAAAAGTGACAATATCTGTTGTGTCGGCCGCACCGTTGGCATCAATCGCGTACAGATAATAGTCAATAATCGTGCCCGGCGATTGGGCGGGGATAAAAGCATGAAATTCATCGGGCTGTCCGGTGGGGGTTAACGTATCTATCTGCCAGAAGGTGTCCAGATTATAGTACAACAATTGATCCCCTGCCGACAGAGTAGTGTCAGACTTAATCTCACATATTACTTCATAAGGATTTAATGAATCCTTTGTATCTTCCAGCGGAGTGTGTGTGATTGAAGTCCCACAAAGAAGCAGAGCCATCTCGTTCAACGAATTGAAAATATTGAGCCTGCCTCCGGAAACTGTTACTCCGTTGAGAGATGGAATCGGGTCTGTGCCGTCAAGAATTGCCTGAAGTACATCCAGAGCATAAGTTGCCGGATCATTCTTGTAAGCGCTAATAAAACCGGCACAGGCGCCTGAATACATCAGAGCCACTGCTCCGGTAACTTGTGGGGTAGCCATTGAAGTGCCAGTTAGATATCCATATGAATTTCCTGAGGTTGTAGAAAAGATAGTAGTACCCGGCGCTCCCAGATCAATTGTTGTAGCGCCGTAAGCAGCGCCGCCGTTTTTTACATCAGCATTGGTAGTGTTGGTGACAGAAAGCAAGTAGTCACTACCGCAAGCTGTCGGTACATCCCCCTGCACATCAATATCGATATTTAAATTTGCGGTTGCGGCAGCGCTGATTATTCCGGCCTGTCCCATAGAATCATACATCGCACACCAGATAGGAAAATTGTCGGGATTGCCGAAATCTACTCCGAATGATGAATTGGTAGAGACTACGAAGGCACCTTCGGCGCCGTCAGTCTCGTTATATCTTTTGCGCATTTCATAAACATAGCCGTAGGCTGCAACTACAGTCGCCTCGTTACCACTCGATCCGGCAACCGGCATAACTTTGACATTCCAATTGACGCCGCTGACTCCAATTCCATTGTTTCCGGCAGCAGCGCAAATGCCAGTAACATGAGTACCATGGTTTCCGCCGGGAATGTTGCCGCTGTTGTTGTAAGCGTTCCAGCCATGGTAATCATCAATATAGCCGTTGCCGTCGTCATCGATGCCATTGCCGGGAATCTCTAATTCGTTTTTCCAGAATAGAAGGTCGTTGTGATTCAAATCAAAGCCACCATCTATAACAGCTGCAACAATTACGTCTCCCTGGACAGTGGTATCGCCGGTAGCAATATCCCAGGCTTCGGGTGCATCAATATCGGCGTCAACTACCCCTCCTAATTGGGCCGTATTATGAAGTGCCCATTGGTTTCCAAAATTGGGATCATTAGGAAAAGTCGACCTGAGAGATACTTCATGATTAAACTGGGCGATCGCTACTTCGTTGTGATTAGAAACAGAAGCTAGCAGAGTCTCGGCGCTTGTCGATTTAGCGTCGTATTCATAGAGCCAGATATGGAGCCTTCGGGAGAGCAGCCTTTTGGGCTTTAGCTTTTGTGCTTGAAAATCTTCTAACAGCAGATTGGGTTGTGAATCTTCAAAAAGTTGAATAATGAGTTCACCCGGAATATAGGGAGAATTGTCTTTCGCAGCAGTGCTCGAAGATGAAGAAATAGACCAGACAGCTAAAATAAAGAGTATGAGACGAATAGTATCTTTAGTTTCTGAGTAGAAATCTTTAAAAATGTTCATTTCTTAATTCCAATTTTGGTTTCAAATTTGTTGAAGGCAGGTAATACTCAGGAGTCTTCACGTATCTCCCATAGTTCAAGCATAATAAAGATAAGAATAAGCTGACATTTGTCAACTAACAATAAGATTCAATTTCTTAGTCTCAATTTTAAACGAAACATTTGCAACAAAATCCCGTATTTTCAGTCAGATTGGATTAGAGTGGATTTCTAATAATATTCATAAATAGATTGGGAGAATCACCATGTTCAAGAAAATATTATTGAGCATTACATTGATAGTGGCTGCGGGATCGATTTTGTTCTTTGCTATTGATGGCTCTGCAAAAAAAGATAGTGATATCAAAACAGTAGAAATCGAAAAGGGCTCAATAGTTGACAAGGCCCTGGCTGTCGGTCGAATCGAACCCAAGCACGAAATTTCTGTCAAATCGAAGATATCGGGCATAGTTAAGAAGGTTTATGCCGAAGTAGGACAGGAAGTTAGAGTAGGTGATCCTCTGTTTGATATCGGTCCCGACCCTACACCAATCGAATACAATGAAGCAAAACGGCAGGTTGAATTGATGAATATAAGTTTTTCAAGTGCCGAGAGAGAATACAACCGTAAGAAAGGCCTTCAAGACAAGCAGCTCATATCTGATCAGGAATTTGATGATATAGAGACAAAATACGAAGATGCCAAACTTCGCTGGAAATTGTCCAAAGAGAAGCTCTCTTTATTAGAATCGGGTCACACGGAAATTTCTAACTTTAAAATCGATAACATTATTCGTTCTCCCATTAGCGGACAGATACTAGCCTGTTTGGTGGAAGAAGGTGATCCGGTGGTCCCGCTCACTTCCTACCAGGCCGGAACCGAACTGATGTCCCTGGCCCAAATGGATGAATTGGTGTTTAAAGGCAATGTGGATGAGATTGATGTGGGAAAACTCAGAGTAGGAATGAAAGCCGAAATTGAGATTGGGGCAATTCCCAACGAGAAATTGACGGGCATATTAGCAACAATATCTCCAAAGGCTCATAAAGAAGAAGGAGCTATTCTTTTTGAAGTAGAAATACGTCTTGATGACCTGGGTGATAAAATACTGAGAGCCGGTTACAGCGCCAATGCGGATATCATAATTAATAGAAAAGAAGATATAGTTTTGGTACCGGAGAGACTGGTCAAAATAGAGGACTCGATCACAACTGTTGAAGTAATGGATTCGCTGGGAACAATTGATACGGTCATTATTGAAACGGGTCTCTCTGACGGCATATATATTGAAGTAGTCTCCGGCCTCAAAGGCGGAGAAAAAGCTGTTGAGCGCCCACCTAAAGAGATAACGGCTGATTAGCATTGAAAGACATAGATTATGCTGCAATTAGCTAATTTCAAACAATTCATAAATGATATGCGAAGACAGAAACTTCGTACTCTCTTGACCATGTTTGGAATATTCTGGGGGACATGCTCGATAGTGTTGCTATTCGCTTTTGGTAAGGGAATCGGTGATGCTCAGCTAAAATCTCAGAAAGGCATGGGTGAGAATATCGCCATCTTCTGGCCCGGGCTAACTTCTAAAGTTTATAAAGGGTTGCCAAAGGGCAGACGTATTCGTGCTACAGAGCAGGATATCAGGCTTATTAAGTCGAGTGCACAAACTCTTAATTTGATTTCACCAGAATATTCTAAATGGCAAGTCAATATGAAGCATGGTGACCAAAGCACCGTTCGAAATATTGTAGGTATTTGGCCAGAGTTTGGCGAAATGAGAAATCTTATACCGGATTATGGCTCAAGGTTCATAAATGATAGGGATATTAGCGAAAAACGAAGAGTAGTGTTTTTGGGCAATAGACTAAAGACCGATCTTTTCGGTGATGAAGAAGCAGTGGGTGAAACTATCCTGCTAAACGGAGCACCATTTACGGTTATAGGAATCATGAAAGCTAAGAAACAGGATAGTTCATATAATGGTCGGGACAATCGCAAGGCATTTATTCCCTCAACTACTTTTCAATCTATGTATTCCAAGCGATATCCAAACAATTTTGTTGCTCAATGCAAACCTCAATTTACAATGAAGATGACCAGAGCTGAAATTGACCAGATTTTGGGGGCTAAGTATAAATATGACCCCAGTGACAAGGAAGCGCTTTCTGTCTGGGATACGACAGAGGGGATAGCTTTTATGAAGAATTTCTTTTTTGC
>JADFPZ010000090.1 GCA_022562075.1 Candidatus Zixiibacteriota bacterium
TTTCTCCGGGATACGGCCCGACAAAGTTAGAGTCCGGTTTAAGAAGCGCGCTGGAGCTGCTCAACAAAGCCATAAATCTAAACAAAGAAATTTATATACTCAGTGACCTTCAGAGAAATTCCCTTCCTGAAGAACAGCTAATTGCTGACAGCAGCGTCAGCCTCTATTTTGTGGAACTGCCTGTTGAAGAAAATGATAACCTTACTGTTTTAAGTGTCAGCTTAGGAGGCAAACTTCTTATCCCCGGCCAGCCTTTTGAGATAACGGCCACTATAAAAAATCAGGGCGGCAGAAATCATGACGATGTCATAGCCTCTTTGTTTGTCAACGGCAGCAGAGTATCTCAAGTATCAGTAAAGATAGCAGCCGGCAAAGAAAAAGTCGTGAGATTTGGTCACACTTTGTCGCGCGGGGGCTTTCATTCAGGCTTAGTGCAACTTTCAGATGATAAATTCGCTGCTGACAACAGCTGCTATTTCAGTTTCAATATTCCGGAACAGTTTAACGTGCTGATAATTGACGGCGATCCTATAAGTGACCTGATGCAATTAGCCCTGGTGCCGTCACAGACAACCGGACAGTACTGGTCTGTCAAAAAAGCCCGGCCGGATAATCTTCTGGGCCTAAATTTTCGCGACTATGATGTCGTCATGCTGACCGGTGCCCCCCGACTTGATAATTCGATAATTTCCAAACTTAAACTATTTGTCAAAAGCGGTCGGTCGCTGTTTATCAGCTATGGCGAGGCAACCGATATAACCAGTTTCAATGAGACCTGGGGCGAACTTACGGGAGTTGAATTTGAGGCCCCTATGGATAAAAATTTCAGCGGCGCCGGATATTATTCACTCGGTTATGTAGATATAAATCATCCGGTATTCTCCGTCTTTAATCTGGATGAAAACAAACTTCCGGATCTGAAATTCTTCACACTTCCCAAAACAGGCACTATCGGAAACAGTAAAGTTATAATGCGCTTCACCGGAGACAGGCCGGCTCTGATTGAAAACAGTTATTTTGCCGGCCGGGTGCTGACTTTTGCCGGACCTATGTCCCCAACTTATACTGACCTGGCCGGTCACGCTTTTTTTGTGCCGTTCATGGCCAGAATCTGCGAATATTTGGCATCGCAACTGTCTGCTGTTGAAACTGAGTTAAGAACTGGCAGCAGCCTCTCCAGAAGTTTTTCTGCCAGCGGGGCTTTGAACCAGTCTATAGAACTTGTCAAACCGGATTCGACGGTGGTCTATCTGGCGCCGGAAGAAGGACAGGGCGCCGTAACTTATAATGTAGTTTCCCCTAATCTACCGGGAATTTATCGGACTTTCTTCGACCGCCGAGAGGTTGACAGATTTGCCGTCAACATCGACCCGCTCGAAGGTAATCTTTCTCCTGCCTCACCAGAACAATTTGCAGAAGCTTCGGGCATCGACAATTATCATGTGCTCAAAGATTCAGACATTCTGCAGGCAGAAATCGCCCGGTTTCGTTTCGGTAAAGAACTATGGCAGCTATTTTTGTGGATTGCGGCATTTCTGATTTTGATTGAGCTTCTATTATCGCGCTCAGCTCCTGCCCGGGAACAACCATGACACTTTTAACAGCGGATGATCTGTCCAAAAAGTTTGCTGACAAAATCATACTGGACAAGATATCGTTTAGCATCAATTCAGGCGCAAGAATCGGCCTGGTTGGAAAAAACGGCACCGGCAAAACTACTCTATTTGAAATTCTGATGCGCAATATCTCTCCGGACTCGGGCTCATTAAATATTGCTAAAAACTGTTTTATAGAATACACCGAGCAGGAAAACGTAGAGTCAAAAGAGCTGAGCCTCTTTGAATTCGTAGCTTCGGCGCGCAGCGACTTGCTGAAACTTAAAGATGAAATTGAAAAGTTAGAACATCTGGTAAGCACAAACCCTGAAGATAAACTAAAAGTTGAGAAACTTGGGGAATTGCATAACAGGTTCCAGACAGGCGGAGGTTTCAGTCTTGAGAGTAAAATAACAGCTATACTTGACGGCCTGGGATTTGAGCCGGAACGTCATCATGACCTTTTGAAAAAGTTTTCCGGTGGAGAAAAAAACAGGGCGGCGCTGGCCAAAATTCTGGCCGGCAAGGGCAATCTCATGTTGCTGGACGAACCAACCAACCATCTCGATATAGAAACTACCATCTGGCTTGAGGAGTTTATTAACAAGAGCGATAAAGCCTTTATAATAGTATCGCATGACCGCACCTTTCTGCAGGCTACTGTCAGAAAAATCTGGGATTTGACATTAGGCCGGCTGGAATTTTACAGCGGCGGGTTTGACAAGTTTCTTGTTGAGAGGATCAAACGTAGAGAGATTCAGCAGCACAAGTTCATTCACCAGAGGCAGGAGATTGAACGCATAGAAGAATATATCAGACGTAATATGGCCGGACAAAAGACCAAACAGGCACAGTCCAAAATGAAATATCTGGCCAGAATCAAACGGATTGAAGCGCCCAAAGCTGATGGCGGCGGCGCGACTATCAGTATGGAAACTTCGGGGCGTTCGTTTGCGCATGTTGTTTCAGTAGACAACGTTACTCTGGCTTATGCTGATAATATTATAATAGAACAGGCAGGTTTTGATCTGTTTCGAGGCGATAAAGCCGCTCTAATCGGCAGAAACGGCTCCGGAAAAACAACTATACTAAAAGCGCTGACAGGTGAACTTGACGTGGCAGCAGGTGAAGTTCGTATTGGCAATAATGTGGAGATTGCTTACTTTGACCAGGAACTGGAAAACCTTAATGCGGAGTTGACAGTACTTGAGAGCGCCTGGCAGCTTGAGCCGCAGGCAGAGTCCGGCAAAATTCGGTCTTATCTGGCCCGCTTTGGTTTCAGTGGCGATGAATCGCTCAGCAAAGTGTCGTCACTATCGGGCGGTGAAAAAACCAAACTGTCGCTGGCTTTGCTGCTGTATCATCCTGCTAACTTTATTATTATGGACGAGCCGACAAATCATCTCGATCTCGAAAGCCGCGAAGCTCTGGAGAAAGCCTTGCTTGAATATCAGGGCACCTGCCTGATAGTCAGTCACGATAGATATTTTTTAGATAAAGTTGCCAACAAGATTTTGCATATAGATAACAAATGTTTGAAAGCCTACGAAGGCAACTATTCTGATTTTAAGGAAAAGACAGCCGGAATCATACAATACGTCAGCAAGAAGTCGGCTGGCTCAAAAACAGCTTATCTCGCTTTTAAGGAAAAATCAAAGCGTAAATCAAAACACGTAAAAGAAATCAAATCAGCAAAAGGTAAATTAGCTGAACTTGAAAAAGAGTTAATAACAATCGAAAAGCAAATCAGTTCAGAAATCCCTAAAACTGACTGGGAAAATTTAAACGATGCCTCTGAAACTAAAGGCATGATTGAGGAAAAGATTCTCAAGCTAATTACAAAACTTGAGGAGTTAGAAAGGTTGGAGCTTGATTAAAATATTGTCTATATCAGGTTCACCGGTCGTTGACTCTTCGACAGATATCCTTCTTGATCGAATCGCGCAGAGTCTCAAGTCCGCTATTCCAAATACAAGTAAAGTTGAAGTCAATAACATTAGATTAAACGACTTGATGTTTCTCCCCTGTCAGGCTTGCGGCAATGCTCCCGCTCCGAATTTCTGCTTTTTCGATGATGCTCTGACGGACGTTTATAAATTATTGGCAGCGTGCGATTGCTTATTAGTCGGCTCCCCAATTTATTTTGATGCAGTCTCGGCACAGTTGAAAGCGTTTATGGACAGGTGCAATTGTTTTCGTCCGCCGGACTACAAAGACCAGCAGGAAGAATTCAGATTTATTAAGATTATAGAAAGTAAGCGGCCGGGTGCGATAGTGCTGGTCGGAGACAACGACGGCTGGATAGAGGGTCCCCGCCGTTCAATCGCCGGTTTTTTTAAGTGGGTCGAAGTGGAAAGCGAAGGTCTGGTCTGGTATCGTTCCCTTGACTTTAATAAAAAAGGCACTGTTGCTTCTGACACCAAAACTTTAGAAGAAGCCAGGCAACTCGGACAAAAACTTGGTCAGCTATTAAACGAGAAAAAATGAAAAACAGAAAAACGATAGTCGACTACTACCGCGCTCGCGCCCCGGAGTATGAACAGATTTACTATCGTGATGTACCTAAGCGGCGACAGGAGATTGCAGACCATTTTGAATTTGTGGAAAAACTTGCCGCAGGCAAATCTGTTCTGGAATTAGCCTGTGGCAGCGGTTACTGGACTCAGGCTGCTGCCAAAAATGCTAAAGAAGTTATCGCCACAGATATCGCGCCTGAGATGATAAAAGAGGCACAGAATAAAAAATATAACTCACCGGTGACATTTATAAATAGCGATATCCATAACCTCCCTTTTAAAAAAGCTGAGTTTGATTTGATAATAATCGGCTTTTGGTTTTCGCATGAGCCAAAACAGAACTACAGCAGGTTTTTTGAGATAATTCAAAAGCCGCTAAAGGCCGATGGTCAAATCTGGCTGATTGATAACAACCCTCCGGCCGAGGGAGCGAAGTCTGATTTTCTACATAGCGACGAATCCGGCAACAATTTCAAGCGCCGCCGGCTCGATGATGGCGAGGAGTTCTCGATTTTGAAGAACTATTTCACTGGGAATGAGCTGCTGGATCTGTTTTCTAAGCCTTTCCGTATCAAGCAGTTAACCCACGACATCTACTACTGGTCAGTGCTGCTTGAGCAAAAGAAAACCGAGCTGCCAGCAGATAGTTAAGTATGCCGTTGCCATTGATAGATTTTTTATTATATTCTTGGGCTTACTGATTTAGTGAGGGAACCGAAAGCCGTTTATTGAGTTAAAGATTTTTGAAGAGGTGATAAAATGAGAGCCGGTATCCATCCCGAATATTTTGAAATTACTGTAACCTGTGCCTGTGGTGCCAAATATCCGACCCGTTCTACCAAGAAAACGATCAAAGTAGAAATCTGTGCCAATTGCCATCCGTTTTTCACCGGTAAGCAAAAGCTGATAGATACGGCCGGTCGTGTAGAAAGATTCCGCCGCAAATACAAACTTGAAACTAAAAGCGAATAATCGCATTCAGGCAGCTTTGGGGCTGCCAGAGTCAACAATTTCAAACAGAGCTTCCAATTATTAAATATGGCAGACTTTAATATAGGTGGTCAGGCAGTTATCGAGGGCGTGATGATGCGCTCAGTCGACAAAATAGCTACAGCCGTGCGGATTCCATCGGGTGAGATTGTCATAAAATCTGAATATTTTAAGTCTATAACGCAGCGCCACAAAATTCTGGCAATCCCGATAATCAGGGGTGCTGTTTCCTTTTTTGAAATGATGATAGTGGGCTTTAAAACCCTGAACTTCTCAGCGGAGATAGCCGCAAAAGAGATTGAAAAAGAGGAAGCCGCCAAAAAAGGTGAAGAATATCAAGAAGCCAAAAATTCTTCCAATGCACTCTGGCTCTGGTTGACGACAATCTTCGCTATGGGACTTGGGATTGGTATTTTCTTTTTTATCCCTCTGGCGATTTCGAACTTATTTGAGTTCGACAAAAATGCCGTAGCCTTTAATCTGCTGGCCGGCGGTTTCAGGGTAGCTATGTTTCTGACTTATGTCTGGGCTTTGACTTTATCCAAAGAGTTTCAGCGGATATTCCAATATCACGGCGCTGAACACAAAGCGATATTTACATATGAAATGAAAAGCGAACTTACCCCGGAAAATGCAGCAAAATTTACAAGGTTCCACCCGCGCTGCGGAACATCGTTTGTGCTGATAGTCGCGCTATTTGCGATTTTTGTATATGCTATTTCTGATTCGATATACGCTTCCATAACCGGTATGGCGCCGGAACTGCTTACCAGATTCGGAATTCACTTTTCCCTTTTGCCTTTGGTTGCCGGCGGCTCTTATGAAATTTTGAAATTCTCAGCTAAAAACAGAGAAAACAAGCTGGTCAATGCTTTCATTCAACCCGGTTTGTGGCTCCAGAGACTCACTACCAGAGAGCCGACCTCTGACCAGCTGGAAGTTGCCATAGTGGCGCTTGAGACCGCTCTGGGCATCACCGAATCAAAAATAGTGGCCAAGCGCACGCCGGTATATTAGCTTCGCCACTTAGCTTCGGAATTTTTTTCTTCTGTAACAACTTAATAATAATTTAGTTAGAATTATAAAATGTTAGAAATAATTGAAAGACTAGAAAACAGGCTAAAAGAGATAGACCAGCAGCTGTCCGATAACGCCTCAAGCAGCGACCGCAAGGGTTTGATAGAACTAAACCGCGAAAGGCGGCGTGTTGAAAATACTCTTGAGACCGGCAGAAAGTATCGTAAGTACAAAGAGGCGATCGATGAAGCGAGGCAGATTGTCAATTCTGGCGAAGACGTGGATTTGGCAGCCTTGGCGCGCGAAGAACTGGCTGAGTCTGAGCCGGAGTTTGAAAAGCTTGAAACTGAACTCAAAGTAAAGCTTCTCCCCCGCGACCCCGATGACGACAAGGCCGCGATTGTTGAAATTCGTGCCGGTACCGGCGGAGACGAAGCCGGACTGTTTGCGGGTGACCTGTTTAAGATGTACCAGCATTTTGCAGATTCAAAAGGCTGGACAATTGAAGCACTGAGTACCAGCCCTGCGGCAATCGGCGGCTTTAAGGAAATTATCTTTTCAGTTTCCGGAGACGACAGCTATGGCCATATGAAATATGAATCCGGAGTTCATCGCGTACAGAGAGTGCCGCAGACTGAGACTCAGGGGAGAATACATACATCGGCGGTAACAGTGGCTGTATTTCCCGAAGCGGAAGATGTTGATATTGATATCAAAGAGAACGAGCTCAAAATTGATGTTTACAGGTCTTCGGGACCGGGAGGTCAGTCTGTTAATACCACAGATTCGGCAGTGCGCGTTACACATATTCCGACCGGGCTGGTAGTGACGTGTCAGGATGAGAAATCTCAGTTAAAAAACAAAACCAAAGCTCTCAAAGTTTTGCGTGCCCGGCTGATGGACAACATTAAAAAAGAACAGCAGGCCAAGATGACCGAAGAGCGCCGCTCAATGGTATCAACCGGTGACCGTTCGGCGAAAATCAGAACTTATAATTTCCCTCAAGGGCGGGTGACTGACCACCGCATATCTCTGACACTATATAAACTTGATGGAATTTTAGCAGGCGATGTAGATCCCCTGATAGAGCCTCTCAGAGAATTTGACCGCCAGAAAAATCTTGAGAGACAGGCCAAACCAACAGCAGAGACCAAATGAAACAGATCGTAAGAATTCTGATCAGCCTGATGATAGCAGCTACCTTCATCTTTGCATATTATGATAACAAGCTTGAAGCTCCGGAGAAAATCTCGAATACTATAAATGATTTCGAACTTGAGACAACTACTATTCCAACGGCTCAGGAAGATTCGTTACTTACAATCGAAGTTTTAATCAATGGTCCGAATGACTCGACTTTGACTTTTCAATTCAGAAATTCAGAAAGTCTGCAAAACGAAAACACTCTCTTGAGACGATATGCGCGCACACCGCTTACCAGACCCGATTCTACGGGACAAACATTTTTAACGCGTTTGCAGTCGCCCCAAAAAGGCGCCGCTACTTACTACTACTTTGAAATACTGGACCCGGTTGGAAGATATAAAGCCGGCTTGAAAATGCCCGATGGCAAACCTTTTAAAATCCTTGGCATTGGCAATGTCCCGGGCTGGATAAAATATTCTCAAGTGGCATTGCTGTTTATCGGAATGTTTTCAATAGCCTTAGCGATAATGCTTGCCTCTGAATGCAAAAACAACTATGCGCGTACCGGTGAATCGGTAAAATGGTTTATTGCATCTTTGGTCTGTTTGATCCCGGGCATATATCTGTTTGAAACTCTCTCACGCATGCATCTGCTTGGAGAAAGCTGGCAGGGGGTCCCTTTTGACGCCAGCCTTTCTGATAATCTTTTTCAAATACTTATAATATTTATGTTCTTACTTATTTTTGGCAGCAAAGAACTGATGGCCAAGCCAGAACAAAAGGCGGGAGTTATCAGCAAGTCATGGTATCGGAAATTTGCCATCGCAGCGCTGATTATATCCTTTAGCGCCTTTGTACTGCTTGGTAAAATAGAAGTTAGTGCGACGATCATAGAAGTTCTTTCGTATTCAATATTGTCCTCGCTTTTTCTTGCATATGCTGTTCTCTTTTCCAAAGCCAGAAGTAGTTGAGGTTAGCTCTATCTCTGGCAGCGACAACAATCCGGTTAAGGCGCACATCGGGGCTTTGATATCAAAGTATGCTCATCAACTAACGGAAGTGGGCATTGATTGTGCTGAAGCTGAGTGTGAGTTAATTTTTTGCTGCGTGCTCGAAGTCGACCGGCTCAATTTGTATCTTCACGGCGACAGCCTGATAGATGAAGAAGCTATTGCCAAAATAGAAAACATCATTTCAAAACGAATCACGCGCTACCCGCTTCAATATATTCTGAGCGAGTCATGGTTTTACGGGCGCTGTTTTTATGTCGATGAAAGCGTAATGATCCCCACGCCTGAGACTGAACTTCTTTGTAAGGCTGCCATAGGTTTTTGTGAAACAAATGAAATTCAACGACCGCACATTCTTGATATCGGCGCCGGTTCCGGTGTTATTCCGGTCACTCTAGCTTGTGAGTTAAACGACGCTGAGATAATAGCTGTCGATATAAGTGAGGCGGCTTTGCAAGTTGCCAAAAGAAACGCCGCCAAACTAAGCCCCAAAAAGAAAATGATTTTCTTGAAATCAGATTTGTTCGAGAATCTAGATAAAACAATAAAGTTTGATCTGATCCTATCGAACCCACCCTATATTACTGAAGAAGAATACAAAACTGTTTCACCCGAAGTTAAAGCTGACCCAAAAATTGCAATTACCTCTGGGATCGACGGCCTTGACGCAATAAGAGTAATACTTGAGAAAGCGCCTGACTATCTGGCAGAAAACGGCCGGATTATGTTCGAGATTGGGCACAAGCAGTCAGAAAAGATTGCTCAACTGGTAGAGAGCGACAGCTGTTATAAATCTATTTCAATCTTAAAAGACTTAAATGATATTGACCGTATCGTCATTCTCAGTTGCGACGAATAAATATGCCGCGCGAAAACTTAAAAGATAAAATCGCCAGAGCCAAAAAGATTGTCAGAGCTCTTAAAGCATCCTACCCGGATGCTGAATGCTCACTGAATTTCAGGAACATCCATCAACTGATGGTGGCCACTATCCTTTCGGCGCAATGCACCGACGAGCGGGTTAACATTGTCACCAAAGACTTGTTTAAGAAATATCGTTCGGTTAAAGATTTCGCCGGGGCTGATATTGAGCAACTTGAAAAAGATATTCACTCGACCGGTTTTTACAAAAACAAAGCCAGGTCTATCAAAAAATCTGCCCAGCAATTATTGGAACACTATGACGGTAACATTCCGAAAACGCTCGATGAACTGGTGAAATTGGCCGGAGTTGGTCGCAAAACCGGCTCGGTCGTTCTGGGGGTGGGTTACGGACTGGCTGAGGGGATAGTGGTGGATACGCATGTTATAAGAATCAGCAAC
>JADFPZ010000003.1 GCA_022562075.1 Candidatus Zixiibacteriota bacterium
AACTGTCATGCAGATATCAAAGCAGTTTGTTTCAGAACTTTTCGATTTCCGGCAGAGCTACTCTGAGTTGATAAACAAGCTCCTTGGCTTAATGACAGACCAGGCAGCTCACAGTCACGCAGCCATGTACTGGGTTGAGGACAACAATCTTTACAGGCGCTGGTCCAAAGGTGATTTACTTCTTAGTGACAAGCTTGCCCTAACTCTGCACGGCGAACACGTCGTCCGTTGGATTAGTGCATTGCAAACAGGCAGAGCTATTATTCCTGCAGATATAGTTGAGTCTGAGCCTGTTTTCATGGAAAAGCCGCCAAATTACATTGCTCTATTTGATGCGCCGACCTATGCCGACCGGCGGCAAATTCTGGCAATTGCAATTACCGGTGAAACCGAATTTGGCGCCATTGAAAAGATTCAACAGATAAGTCAATTATTTGGCGTCTGCAGCGGCAGTAAAATGACAAATTATACTCAGCTGGCAAAGTTGTTCGGAGAATTACCCCACCGACGGGGCCAGGGCGTTGGCTATGAGGAGGCTCTTATTGAAGCTTTCAAGATTTTGGATGACAAAGTAAGAATAGAATCAGTATGGCTTTTGGAATCAGACAATGTCGCGGCGGTTTGTATAAAGAATTTTCAAAATGAGCATAAAGTAACTCGTAAAACCATAACCGTGATTACCGAAGACCTTTCCGCTATCAACAATGGTGAAAAATCAATTCTGGTACTGCGCGATAAGGATAGCGCTGAGAATGAGAATAAAGACCCTAATCTAGCTGTCTGCAGGGTTTTTATGAAAGTTCCCATCAGGGGCGCAGTAGACTCGATCATGCGGATCGAATATTACGGAGAGACAAAGCGCGCCCTGGAGCTTGAAGAACTGTTCGTGATGGTTGCCTCGTTTCTGGGTGTAAGTGGATCACTTCAGCTCTCAGAGACTAGAAGTGCGAAATATATCAGCAATGATATTAAAACTGACCAGGATATGGACTCCGTCAACAGACTCAGAACAATGGATAAAATTACCGGTGGTTATTTCCATGAGTTCGTAGAATGCCTGTCGGTCATTCTTGGGCAGGTTCAGATTATGCAGTACGAAATGAGTAATAACAACCCGGCCGTAACAACAGAACACCTGTTATCTTCTGCTGACAAAATAAACCAGTCGGCACTGACTCTGGCTTCAGGAATCAACAAAGCGAGAGAAATGAGCATTTTCAGTTCTAACGATACCGGTAGGTTTGTAAGCGCTGATAAGTTTTTGAAAGTGCTGCCGTCTCTGACATATGGATATTCGGCGGCTGTCAAAGAGTTAAAAAACCTGGAGCTTATTGTACAGTCACAGTCTGATGCCAGGATATCGCTGCCACTTCCGGTATTGCACATTTACGATTATATTTTGCCATTAATTTTGATTTTGATGGACGAAGCTATTTGTTCCGGCAAAATACTGGTGAGTCTGACAGAGTATTTTGGAAGGCCGGCTCTAAGAATATCATTCGCCAGAAACATAATCGGAAAACTTGATTTTGAAAAGCTGACACAGCAACTATTTGTAAAATTCGATACAGCCAGAAGCGATAACGACTTTTTGGAATTCAGTTACGATGGTGCCGAATTTGCGTTTAAAGAGGAAGCAAGCGGTCAGTGTCAGGTGATTTATAAGTTGTCTTCAAAAGCTTTTCCGATTGAAGAAGCAGCCTATTAATTTTGGTCCGGGACCCTAAAAACTTTTAAATGGAAAATGCAAACCTAAAAAGTGAAAGCCTGATGCCTGCTGACAAATCACCCAGAGAATTACTGCCGCTGCTGGCGGACACTATTATCGGAGTCTCCCATGAACTCAACAATTGCATCGGAATAGTGCTGGGTAATGTGCAGCTGCTGCGCCTAAAGGATGACCATACCGAATCTGAAGAAAACTACAACCGCATAGAAAAATCACTCTATCACGGTGCTTCACTAATAAGACAAGTTCAAAAGTTTGCCGAGAAAACAGGGAGAGCATCGGCAACTTCGATTGAAATGTCAAAATTAGTAAGCAAGGCTGTAGAAACTGATGAGTCTGACTGGAAAACTCTGGCAAGTGAAAAAAATCTGACTCTCCTGACAGATCTGCCGGAGTGCAAGTTGTTCGTGCAAGCAGACGAAAGAGATTTAATTACTGCTATCTCTCAGCTTATAAAAAACGCAGTTGAGTACGCCCCTGCTGACAGTGAAGTTTCAATTATTCTAAGAATAGAAGACACCCGCTGCAAAGTGATTGTAGCAGACTCAGGACAGGGAATACCCGCGGCTTTCAGGCACAAGATTTATGAACCGTTCTTTTCATCAAAACAGGAAGCCGGTGCCGGATTAGGGCTGACAGTTGTTCAGAGCATAGCCTTAAGACATGGCGGCAGAGTTAATTTCAGTTCAAATAAAGAAAACGGAACAAAGTTCACGCTCTCGTTTCCATTAGAACGAATAGACGATGAAAGAATCCAAACTGCCGACAGCTACAAAAGTCGCATATCCAATGTTCTGGTGGTTGATGATGATATGGAAATCTGCCGGGTTCTTTGCGAAATTTTACAGCTTGAAAATATCGAGACTACCGCCTGTCATACAGCTTACGAGGCGCTGGAAGCGATGCAAAAAGAAACATATCAATTGGTCATTACTGACTGGGCCATGCCGGGTATGTCCGGCTGTGAGCTGATTGCTGAGATTCAGGGCAATTATCCCGATGTGCAGGTGGCTTTGATTACAGGCTGGGGAAATGAACTGGTAGAGAAGCAAAACCAGTTATCGGGTCTAAAAGCAGTTATTCCCAAGCCTTTTGGGCTTCGCGATATTCTGTCTTTAGTAGAAGCAGAACAGGACGAATGATTTTCTGCTCTCAGAATTTGGTTGCTTTTTGTCCAAAAACTGCTTTTATTTGAAAAAATCTTCGGGGTGAGGCGTAATTCCTCAACCGGCGGTGAAAGCCCGCGAGTCCGGTAAAAACAACCGGACTGAGCCTGTGAAATTCAGGCGCCGACGGTATAGTCCGGATGGGAGAAGACCAAACTGTACAGTTATAGCTGACTGTAGATTTCTGCCCCCGAAGAATATTTTTGGGGTTTTTTTGTGGCTTCGACTTACGACAGAGAAATGATGTTAAAAGCTCTCGGCCTGGCTGAGAAAGGGCGGGGAAAGACTTGTCCAAATCCAATGGTCGGGGCCGTGATTGTCAAAAATGGCAGAGTTGTAGGTCAGGGCTACCACAAAGGTCCCGGTTCTGCTCACGCCGAAGTCGCCGCAATCAAAAGCGCAGGAGCCAAAGCAAGGGGCGCAACAATCTACGTAACTTTAGAACCCTGCTGTCACACCGGCCGCACAGGTCCCTGTACCGAAGCAATCAAGACTGCAAAAATTAAGAAAGTTATTTACGCCTGCAATGACTTTAATCCAATGGTAAACGGCAAAGGCGCAGAAGCTTTACGTCGGTCGGGATTAAAAGTTGAAAACGGCTTGATGAAGAATGAAGCCGTCAGACTAAACGAAGTTTATTTTAATGTGATAAAAAAGAAGCGTCCGTTCGTTACCCTCAAAATAGCACAAACGATTGACGGCCGAATCGCAACTGTGAGCGGTGATTCAAAATGGATAACGGGTCAAGAGGCCAGAGTGTTCGCCCATAAACTTCGCTCAGAAAATCAAGCTGTCTTAATCGGCATGGGCACAGTCAAAGCTGATAACCCGTCACTGACTACCCGGCATCTGCAGGGGAATAACCCTTATCGCATAGTAGTCTCTGAGAGTATGGAATTTCCAAAAAGTTGTAAGCTGATAGCAAATAATAAAGATCACAAAACCATAATTGCTACTACCAAAAGAAGCCTTGCCAAATATTCCAAAATCAAAAAGACCAATGGTCTGACATTCTGGGAAATTAAAAAGTCCGGCAAAAACAGGCTGAACTTAGCTGACATACTGCAGAAAGCTTACGCCTTTGGTATTCATTCGATATTGGTTGAAGGCGGCTCACAGATGGCGACATCGTTTTTAAAAGCAAAGCTGGTAGATAAACTGGTAGTCATCACGGCGCCTCTGTTTTTGGGAAGTGGACTGAACTCTATCGGTAATCTCGAAATAAGTACAATCAAAAACGCCATTAAACTCAAGAACTATTTTCGCTTTCAGTGCGGCACCGATCAGGTCTTTGTCGGTTATCCGGATCAGAAAAACTGAGATGTTTACGGGGCTGATAGAAACAATCGGTACGATTAAAAAGATCACCAATAGAGATAACTATCTGGTTTTTGATATTGAAGCAAAGTTTGATGATGACAAACATAAAATCGGCGACTCTGTGGCCTGTGATGGCATCTGTTTAACTATCGTTTCGTTTGACAGACAAAAGTTCACAGTCGAAGTGTCTCAGGAGACTTTAGACAAAACGATAGCAGCCAATTACAAAGTTGGTTCGAAACTAAATCTGGAACGTCCCTTGAAAATCGGAAACCGACTGGGCGGGCATTTTGTCAGTGGTCATATCGATGAGGCCGGTCTGATAACAGACGTGAAAACCATCGGCGCTTCAGTAGAGCTGTCTCTGACTTTCGACAAAAAGTTCGAGCAGTTAGTTGTAGAGAAAGGCTCAATCGCTATAAACGGTGTATCATTGACGGTAAATAGCGTAATAGAAAACAGTCTGACGGTTAATCTGATACCTCATACGCTTGAATCGACAAACCTGAAAAGTTTAAGAGCAAAAGACAAAGTAAATCTTGAATTTGACATAATCGGCAAGTACGCGGTCAAAGCTCAGGAGAGCAATAGCTCTGACAAGCAAGCGCTTGCTAAATTATCCGAAGGAGGCTGGTGAAATATGGCCATCCACTATAAATTCAGCACGATTGAAGAGGCAGTTGAAGATATAAAAAGCGGCCGATTCGTAATCGTAGTTGATGACGAAGATCGCGAGAACGAAGGAGACCTGATAATGGCCGCTGAAAAAGTTACGGCCGAGGACATCAACTTCTTTGTGACACATGGCAGAGGTCTGATATGTGTGCCTATGCCCCAAGTGAGGTTGGATGAGTTGAAGCTTCAGCCGATGGTAAAGAAGAATTCTGCCTTGCTGGGCACTCGCTTCTCTGTTTCGGTTGATGCTGTCGAAGGTACCACCACCGGTATCTCAGCACAGGACAGAGCCAAGACCATTACAGCACTTGTCAATCCCAAAACAAAACCTGATGATCTGGCCCGCCCGGGTCATATTTTTCCGATTCAATCGGTTAATGGAGGCGTTCTGGCCAGAGCAGGACATACCGAAGCAACAGTAGATCTGTGCAGACTGGCCAAATTAGCGCCAGTCGGCATATTGTGCGAGGTCATGGACGATGACGGCACCATGGCCAGGGTTCCCAGTCTTATGGAATTGGCCAGGAAATTTGATTTGAAAATCATCACTATTCAGGATTTGATTGTCTACCGGAATACAAACCAAAAACTGGTACAAAGAATGAACTCTGTAAACCTTCCGACCAGACTTGGAGATTTTCAACTTTATCTCTATCGCTCAGAAATTGCTGATGAACATCATTTGGCTTTGGTCAAAGGTGATGTTGCCAATACCAGAAATGTTCTGGTCAGGCTCCATTCGAGCTGTCTTACCGGCGATGTTTTTGGGTCGGTACGTTGTGACTGCGGTGAGCAGCTTGAACGGGCAATGGAATTGATCGAAGAAGAAGGCTGCGGGGTGGTTCTTTATATGGGACAGGAAGGCCGGGGAATTGGTCTGGTCAACAAGCTTAAGGCGTATGAGCTTCAGGAGCATGGTCGTGATACTGTCGAAGCTAACGAAGAACTTGGTTTTGCAGCAGACTTGCGGGACTACGGCATCGGCGCCCAAATTCTCAGAGATCTGGGACTGTCTTCAATAAGACTTTTGACCAACAATCCCAGCAAAGTTATCGGGCTTAAAGGACACGGACTTGATATAGTAGAGCGCGTACCGCTTCAGACCGTTCCAACTGTCTCCAATCGAGCCTATCTTGAAACCAAGCGCGATAAGATGGGTCATATTCTAAAATTAACCGGACACAACCAGGAAATCAGACGTGGCGCCGAAAAACATTAAAGGGAAGCTTGATGCTTCAGGCCAGAAAGTTGGCATAGTAGTCAGCAGGTTTAATCACTTTCTGACAGATAAACTACTCGAAGGCGCCAGAGACTGCCTCGAAAGGCACGGTGCGGCTGAGTCTGACATTACGGTCTACCATGTACCCGGCGCCTTTGAAATTCCGCATACTGCTGCCAAACTTGTTAAATCTAGTAACTTTGATGCTATTGTCTGCCTGGGGGTGATTATCAGAGGCGATACGCCGCATTTTGATTATGTCGCCGGTGAGTCTGCCTCGGGGATAGCTAAACTTTCACTTGAATCAGATATTCCAGTAATGTATGGTGTAGTGACTGCTGAGAATCTTGAGCAGGCGATTGAACGATGCGGCGGCAAGGCCGGCAACAAAGGCTGGGACGCTGCTTTAGCTGCAATAGAAATGATAGATTTGGATAATCAGATATGATGGAAGTCCGCAGACCACCCCGCCACAAAGCCAGAGTGCTGGTGCTTCAGGCACTTTATGCTGTCGACTGCGGCAGCATAGAACCGGAAATTTCAATCGCGAAGCTGGCCAACGAACAATCTCTTTCTGAAAGATACCAGAATTTTGCTTCCCAGCTTTTTGAGATTACCAGAGAAAATATTAGCTGGGCCGATAATGAAATTTCTGCTTTGCTCAAAAATTGGAAAATAGAAAGAATCAATAGTATTGACCGAAATATTTTACGAATGGCGATGGTGGAATTAAGACATATGCCCGACGTGCCAGTTAAGGTTGTTATCAATGAAGCGATTGAACTGGCCAAGACTTATTCGACCGAAAAATCCTCGTCATTTGTAAATGGAATTCTGGATGGCTTTTGCAAGACGATTAAAACTTGATAGCCGCCAGGGATTTATAGAGTCAATCGGCAAAAATTAAATTTGATTGTTGTCCGTAATCTTTTATATTCCAAAAATTTACAGAGCCATAACTTGCAACGTCGAGGGAGAGTTTTGGGTAGTATAACAGACTGACTATGCCGAAGAACTTTTTACAAAAGATTGACAGGCTTCAATTATTCAGCGGCGCTTTCGTATTACTTGCTACTCTGCTGATTTATGTCAAGACTATGGCGCCAACTTTGTCGTTTTGGGATTGCGGCGAGTTTATCGCCTGCAGTTATATTCTTGGCATCCCGCATCCGCCGGGGACACCTCTCTACATTTTGATAGGCCGGATTTTCTCAATCATTCCCTTATTTGATGACATTTCAGTCAGGCTGAACTTTCTATCAGCACTAAGCTCAGCTTTTACTGCTTTATTTTGCTACCTCTGCGCCGCTAAGATACTTGCCTACTGGTTCGATAACAAAACAGATTTAACCAACAAACTGATTATTCACGCCGGTTCTGTAAGCGGTGCTTTAATTGCCGCCTTTGGACTTACTAACTGGAATAATTCTGTTGAGACTGAAGTTTACGGACTTTCGATGATGCTCTTTATGGGAATCCTCTGGCTGACTCTGCTATATCTTGACAAAAGGGACGAACCGGGAAGTATCAAGCTGGTAGTGCTCATATTCTATCTGGCCTTTTTGGGGATAGGCGTGCATATGACTACTTTCTTGGTACTGCCTATCGTATCGCTTGTTTTTGTCCTGAAAAAAAATACACCTGCTAAAGTATGGTATGCAGTCGGCGGATTTATCTTCTTTGAACTTTATCTGATTTTTATTCTCTCATCCAGGCCGACCGAGATTCCCTTATACGTACCAGTCCTGATAGTGAGTCTGATATTTTTATTTTTTGTGTTTTCGTTTGATAAGATAAAAGCAATTTATCTGATTGCTCTGGCCGGGTTCGCGCTTGCTGTTGCTCCGCTATTCGGTAAACTTTATGAATCAATGATGATATCCGCCGGAGCCTCCGGTAATTTGTCACTTTCGGCTGCCAGCGCGCTCGATACTATCGGGGGAATTTCCTTTGCTGCTTTGATAGCTTTTGGATTTTACGCACTGATTAAGGGAATATCTTTAAGAAAAAGCGGAGCGGATTATGATCATTACTTCAACGTGGCTTTGTTTGTTGGCGTAGCTGCCATCATGTCAGGATTTGTATTTCTGGACGCCATAAAGGGGCATAGGAGCTTTCTTGCTCTCTCTGCTGTTATGGCCGTAGTCTTGGTTTTGCTAATCTATCGTTACATTGACTGGTCTATGCTGATTGCGACCGCCGGTACAATGCTGATTGTGCTCGGCGTCACTCAATATTTTTACGGTACAATGGCAGTACTGGCTGTTCTTACTCTGGGCGGCTTAATCTTTAAGTTAAGCGGCTGGAAAAATGCCATCCTGATCGTTCTTGCAGCCGCTTTCGGTTTTTCCTGCCATCTGTTTATTCCGATTCGTTCTGCGCAGCAGCCAGCTATTAATGAAAACAACCCGTCGTCCAGCCTGCAGGCGACCATCAATTATCTTGAGAGAAAGCAGTATGGCTCGCAATCAATGGTCGAAAGAATGTTTAAGCGTCGAGCGGAATGGCAAAACCAATTCGGTGATTACCGGCGCATGGGTTTTTGGAAAGCGTTCAAAGAGCAGTTCGGTTTTCCCGGACCGTTTTTTATTATTCCGCTTCTGCTGGGATTGTTCGGATTCTGGGAGGTGATCCGAAAGAACCCTGCCAGGGGCGTGATACTTTTTTCGCTGTTGTTGATTTGTTCTGCGGGGCTGGTTTTGTATATGAATTTTGCCGACGGTACCCGCATTCATCCACAGACCGGCGGTGACTATCTGGAAGTGCGCAACCGGGATTATTTTTTCACTCCGGCTTTTGTTGTCTTTGGCATGGCCATAGGCCTGGGTATGGCAGCGACAGTATACTATATCCGCGATGCAGTCAGGGCTTTAGCGCCGGTAATCAGAAAAGCATCCCTGACAACAGCTTCGTTATTATTCTTTTTACCTGTTGTCACTATTGCCGGCAATTATCACTATGTCGATAGAACCGACAATTACCTGCCCTACGACTACGCCTACAATTTGCTAACTTCTGCCGATGAAAATGCAATCTTCTTTACCAGCGGCGATAACGACACCTTTCCTTTATGGTGTCTGCAGCAGGTTTACAATGTCCGACCTGATGTCAAGAATGTTAATCTTTCTTTAGCCAATACCAGGTGGTATATCAAACAATTAAAATCTAATCTTGGCGTGACATTCAGCTTAACTGATGAAGAGATTGACCAGATGAGACCTTTCCGGACAAGAGACGGTACGGTATTTAAATTGCAGGACCAGGTCATCGATATCATTATGAAAGAGAACTTTGGCCGGACGCCAATAAATTTTTCGGTTACAGTCGGATCAAGCGCCAGAAAATATAAAGGACGCTCATTAGATTCGCTGCTGTCTTTAAAAGGTATGACCTGGCGTGTAAACGATACTGTCAGAAATCTGGGAGTGGATATTGAAGAATCTTATGAGCTATTTACAAATCCGGACAAATTCCAATATCGGCATCTGAATGATCCCGATGTATATTATAACGAGACCTCGACAAGAATTGCCAAGAATCTGGCCAATGGGTTTTTGGTATTAGGGGATGCCTTGAGAGTTCAAAAAGACTTCGAGCGCTCCGAGGCTCTGGTACTGCGAGCCAGAAAATTAATTCCATCTGCAAAGGCTCCTTTAAAATTCATATCAAGATTGTATTACGATCAGAGAAAAGATGCAGAGCTCAAAGCTCTGATTGATACCGTAAATCTCGACGATAAAACATACATGTATATTTTGCTGGCTCAAACTTACAGCGCCATAGGAGATAATGTCAGGGCAGAATCGATGCTCAAATTACAATTGTCCCTGGAGCCAACAAACAGGGCTTTGTTTGATGAACTGATGCGGATTTATTTGCGGGACAGGCGGCTTAACGCCATGCGTGCTGAAATCAGCAAGTGGCTGCAGCTAAACCCGCATGATGAACAGGTCAGAGAGATATACCGGGACCTTGAGCGAGCCATCAATAGCGGCGATACTTCCGGGGAAGCTGTCAGATAAATGAAAATACTTGCTCTTAATTGGAATGACCTTAAAAACCCCTATGGCGGAGGAGCCGAAGTACACCTTGAGGAGCTGCTCAGACGGCTGGTTAAATATGGTCATCAGGTTACGCTTTTTTGCTCCGGCTTCAAAGATTGTGCCGCTGAAGAGGATGTCGAAGGAATACGGATAATCCGCCGCGGCAACCGTTACAATTTTAACCTGATAGCTCCGTTCCATCTTCGAAAAATGGTCAAAGAAAATAGCTTTGATATGTTGATTGAAGACATTAACAAGATTCCGTTTTATACTCCGCTATTCTTAAATCTTAATACTTTGGTGGTAGTGCCTCATCTCTTTGCTACAACAGTCTTTCATGAAATAAATTTTGTACTGGGCAGTTATATTTATCTCTCAGAAAGACCTTTTACCTGGGTATATAAGCGAAGTAAATTCAACGTCATTTCTGAATCTACAGCTGATGACCTGGCTAAACGTGGGATTCCCAGAAAAAATATTACGGTAACTTACTGCGGTATTGACAGGGAAGTTTATAAATATGACTCAAGCGCCAGTAAATATGAGCAGCCGACTATTTTGTATCTGGGACGAATCAAAAAATATAAATCTATTCAGCATCTTATTTTGGCATTCAGGCAAGTAAAAGATAAAATCTCTGATGCTCGCTTGATGATTGTAGGCGCCGGCGATTACCTTAAGGCTCTCAAAAAATTAGCTGATTCGCTCAAGCTGTCTGATGCGGTAGATTTTGCGGGCTTTGTTTCGCAGGATGAAAAAGTAGAACGGATGCGCCGATCTCATCTGGCGGTGCTGCCATCAATTCGAGAGGGCTGGGGGCTTACAAATATAGAATGTAACTCAGTTGGTACGACAGTGGTGGCTGCTGATTCACCGGGGCTGCGGGATTCGGTCGTAGACGGGGAGACCGGTTTGTTGTATCCTTATGGTGATGTCGGGGCACTTGTTGAGTCTATCATGAAAATTTTGAGCAATAATGATTACAGGCAGCAGCTGGAGAAATCTGCGCTGGAGTGGGCCGAAAGATTTAATTGGGATAGTGCTGCCAGAGAATTTGAAAAACAGCTGATAGAACTTGACCGGGGTACAATTGACAAGTAGAACAAAAAAGAGAGTTTATTTCGTCATAGGTCTGCTGATATCGGCTTTACTGGTCTGGTTTTTGTTTCAGGAAATTGATATTATCAAACTCAAGGTGGCGTTGCAACAGGCTAACTACTGGTGGTTTGTACCGACTATCATCCTGATATTTATTACAATGTACCAGCGGGCTTTTCGCTGGAAAGAGATGCTGGCGCCCATTAAAAAGGTACCGTTTTCGAAGCTGTTAGCTGCAACCTGCGTCGGATTCATGGCCAATAATGTGCTGCCTCTCAGGATGGGGGAGTTTGTCAGAGCTTACTCTCTTTCAAGTCAGGACAAAGAAATTACAAAATCCGCCTCACTGGCAACTATTTTTGTAGAGCGAATGGTTTTTGACCTGGTCGCTCTTCTGGTAATCTTCGGGGGAGTGCTGACTTTCTCTCTAAGACTTAGCGAGCAAATTAACGACCAAATTACTGCCGGCATTTATTTAGCCATGGGCATAGCCCTGACCGGTTTGATCTCAATGATAATCCTCTCATTGCATCCCGAAAAGACAGGCAACTACCTGACCAGATATCTCTTTTTTCTGCCCGGGCGGGCTAAAGAGTTTATTCGGTCAATTGTCCTGAAATTCGCCCGTGGAGTGGAATTCTTAAGGAATGTGAAAAGAGTACTTTCCGTTGCCGTCCAGACACTCTTCATCTGGATTTTGATGGGTGTCTCAAATTACTTTGTCTTCGAAGCTTTTGGATTCCAATTGCCGCTCGATGCTGCCTTTGTGCTGCTGGTCATCGTATCAATTTCCATACTAATTCCGTCATCACCCGGATTTGTAGGCGTCTATCATGCCGGAGTAGTCTGGTCTCTGGAAATCTATGGAATTGAGCGAGAAGCTGCTCTTTCCTGTGCCATTGCGTTGCATGCGGTACAGTATCTGGTTATTACCGGTATGGGCTTTTATTTCCTCAAGAAAGAGCATCTTTCCCTTAAGGAACTTGAAGAAGAAGCCTCGGTGGGACTGTCCGGGTAAAATCGGTCTTATAGAAATCTCTGCCCGATAGTTCAAACTTGACTTGAACAAAGCAAATCAAATATTCTCTGTACAAGAGGATAAGAAGTAAGATGAAAAAGTTTTTCTTAGCAATTGTATTACTGGTTTTGATAGCGGCAGTAAGCTATTTGAAGGCAGTCAGAGACCGAGACAAAACCGTTGATTCCTTTGAAAGCGGCCGCAAATCCAGCGAAATGAAAGCATTGACTCTCGCCGGCGATATTGATTCGCTGCAGCAGTATATAGGTCAGCAGAATGTGATATTAGCTGAATCGCTGACTATTCAGCAAAAAGCATATCTAAAAGAACTGGATTCCATGGCTAATATAGTAGACAGCAAAGATTTCAAAATAAACGAGCTTAATCAAGAGCTTAAACAAACCTCCAAAGAGAGAAGCAGAGCCCTTAGCTCCAAGCCCAAATCTGACAAGCATCAGGAGCTTTTAGCCTATTACAAGAAACGATTTGAGTCCCTGCCCGGTGATCTGACCAACTATGAGCGAAAAGTAGCTCTTACAGAAATCAGGCAGGAAACAGCGCGAAAATATTCAATGAGCATAACCGACCTGAACAAAATTCGAGAAAAAAATAATATAGATTACTGACAATGTCACCTCGCAAGGCATCAAGATTTGTAGAAATCTTAGTGGACAGGCTTTATCTGGAGTCTTTTTCCAACGAGCAATCTGTTTTCTCCAAAGAGAACGAACAAAAAATTGAACCAAAGTTAAAGACTAAGCTCTTGCGAAAACTTAAGTGGCATATCAACAATTCACTTTCAGCACGTCAAGAAGAAGTCATCAAGTATTACCTGAGAGGCATGAAAGAGAGAGAAATCGCAGAAATTATTGGCATAACCCAGCAAGTCGTAAATATCTATAAACAAAGGGCTATCAAGAAGTTAATCAACGTCATCACCGACTAAGGTGTATGTCAAACATCCTATTAATAAAGGAGTGATGTTAACAGCGAGGGACTTTGTCCATCGCGGGCGACTGGGGCTGTCGCCGCGCTGCTATAATAATATGTATGAGGAGGTGATACTCAGCAATTTTTGAATCCCTATACTTCACCGCCACCCTGGCATTTAGTAGTTAGCCGTTAACCTTTGGGAGGGGGATTGGCAATAGGGAGGCATATATGCCTAAGAGAAAAGTAGAAGAGCAATTTGCTCTGTTGGGGAAAAAGGACTGTTGGCACACCTACGGCCTCCAGATTCTGGCAACTCAGAAATTTGCAAGAGTGGTGACATCCATACTAAGCGGTCGTCACACTCTAATAACTGCAAAATATTTGAATCGTAACTCGGCTACGATCAACTAATGTAGGTAGGTAAGTAGGGAATCTTCTGGCAAAAGATTCTATTGAATTCAAAAAGCGGAATCTGCTACAAGTAGATTCCGCTTTTTTTTGTTTTCTTTAGTTCAAGCGATTCTCCTTGACTCTAACCCAGCCATTCTCTTTTTTCAACAATCTAATGGGCAGTACACTTTTAATCTATTGCAGCATAATTTTTGCGGCCACATTCGGAGTCGGCCTGCTCACCCTTATCCGGAAATGGGAAGATGAGCCGCTCCACCTGTTCGTCTCTTTTGGAGCCGGTATATTTATGGGTGTCGTATTTTTTCACATGCTTCCCGAGGCTTTCAATTCGCAGGCAGCCGGGGCCATACCTGTTATGCTTTTGGCCGGTTTTCTCTTAGTTTTCTTTGTTGAAAAATTTCTGCTGACTACCGGCGACGGGGGAGTAGTGCACGAGCATAAAGCTATCGCCGTGACAGCTTTGATTGGCCTGACTGTACATTCTATCATCGAAGGTTTCGGGCTAACCATAGCCAGTTCCGACAGTCATTATATCGACCTTTTCTTTTATTCGATATTATCGCACAAAATTCCCGCTGCCATATCTTTAGCGTCTCTGTTTCTGTTAGCCAGATTAACTAAGAAGCAAGTGGTGCTGCTTCTTCTGGTATTTAGTCTGGCGACCCCAGCAGGAGCGCTATTTTCATTTCCTTTCTTTGCTCAAAGTGGTTCAATCTATATAGCCTATCTGACAGCCCTGACTGCCGGTTCGCTGCTATATATTGCGACAGGTGAACTTTTACCCGAAGTATTCCATACCCGCTCCCAGAGGTGGTTCAAATTAGGGCTTTTTCTGGCCGGACTAGTACTTATCACCGTTCTTGCTCCATCCCACAGCCAGTAGATTTATCTTCATACAAATGCAAACATATTAGTTGAACTACGGTATAAAAGCTCATAAATAGGATGTGAAATGAATATGCTGAGACAAGCTTTTGTATTATTATTTTTTGCTTCAGTCTTAGGTTTTGGAGTGAATTCTTTTCACCCCAATGCCATACCACTGATTGGCGAATACCGGGAATTAACCGAAGGTTCTGAGCCGATTGTTCCTCCGTCAGCCTCTGCAGGCGACCCGCCATTTATAGCCATAAATGAGGCGAAGTTAGATCATGAAGCGGGCAGTTCTCTTTTCATCGATGCCAGAGACCCCTCGGAGTTTGAATGCGGCACGATTCCCGGGTCAATTAATATGCCTTTCGAATATCTCCCTGAAGACAGCCTCGAGCAGTATATGGATTCTGTTCTTTCCGGAGCCGCCAAAGAACAGGGATTGATTGTTTTTTGCTCCGGTGAAGAGTGCGACGTGTCACTGCATCTGGCCAGGAACCTTCAGGCTTTCGGCTATACCGGCGTAAAAATATTCTTTGGCGGGGCGCGTGAGTGGGAAAATTTCGAGCTGGAAATCGAGAGGAGAGTTGATTGCGCCGAATAATTGACAGTGAAATTATCGCCCTAATGGCTCGGCTTACACTAGCCGGTATCTTTATCTTAGCTGCCTATTACAAAATTGTCGATCCGGCCGCCTTTGGTAAGTCAATCTGGAACTACCATATTTTGCCGGCTCAGACTATTAATGTAATTGCAATTGTTTTGCCGTGGCTGGAAGTCTTAGCTGGTATCGCTTTGCTGGTCGGTGCTTATTACCGGGGCGCAATTTTATGGATAAATATCATGCTGGCTGTTTTTATTACTGCCCTGGCATCGACTATCTATCGTGGACTTGATATTGATTGCGGGTGCTTTAAGGCAGCTGCTTCGGCGGTGGGTCCGGCCTGGGATCAATTGAATCTTGATATTGGGCTGTTAGTGCTGGCCGCATTTTTATTGGTCAGCCGGGCACGCAAATGGCAGCTTGCTAATTTATTCTAATTTACAATCGTAGGCGTAATCAGAATAATCAGATCAGTCTTGGTGCGCTCTTTAGATTTGTGAGTAAAGAGCCACTTACCGAGCAGGGGAATGGAGCCCAAAAAGGGCACCTTTCTTTCGGTCTCCGACTCGTTTTCGCTGAGTAAACCACCCAACGCCAGAGTCTCACCGCTTTTTACAGTTACCCTGGTGCGGATTGAACGGGAACTCTTAATCGGTTTTTGATTCTCCGCCGTTCCGACAAAACTTAATATGTTCTGTACGGTGGGAAAGACATCCATTGTAATTTCCCCGTCGCCGTTGATGCGAGGGGTTACCTTCAACGTTATCCCGACTTTTATATCTTCGAAAGTGACTATGTCCGAAGTTGCCGAACCTTGAGTGAATCTGTTGATAGTTTGAACCGGTATGATAATTTCGCTTCTTATCTCTGCTTCATAGTTTTCTGTGACTGTCAGATGAGGGTCGGAGATAAGCTTAGTCTTGCCGTTTTTGTCGAGCAGATCCAGTACCAGAGCAAGCTGCTCAACATTGAGTTTACCCCAGGTCCAGCTGCCGTTGTTGGGGTTAAGCTCTCCTACTCCCTGGACAAATCCGGTTGAGGTCAGTCCGGAATCGCTTCTTCCGAAATTAGCACTGATTGAACTTGGCCAGAGAAGTCCAAGTTTTGAGTTTTTGTCTATCTGGCTTTCAATGATTTTTACGGATATTGAAATTAGTCTTTCAGGAATATCTATTTCTTTTATCAGTTTCAGTTGTTCAGCTAAAACATTCGGATAATCCAAAATCAAGATTCGGTTGGCTGTGTAGTGCTTCGCGGCCTCGTCCTCGTCATCAGCTTTCTTATCAAGAATTACTACTTTTCCTTTTTCTGATTTTCTTGAATCAAGCGCTTTTTTGGCCGTTACCGCATCGGCATAAAGGAGTGTTACAAGTTTTGAAGTGAGCTCACCAACAGCATCTTTTTCAATTTTCTTAACAACTATTATGTCGTCGCTGAAATAGTAGTTTAGCCCGTTCGACGTCAAGAGAGCATCCAGGGCAGAGGCCAGGTTAACATTGTTCAGTATGATAGTTACCCTGTCATCAATGTCACCCGGGATGACAATGTTAAGTCCGTACTGCCGGGCTATCATGTTCAGGACTGTATTAATCGGTACTTTTTCAAGCTCCAGACTTATTTTCTGGTCGCTGTTTAGTCCCTGTCCGCCGGCAGTTGAACAAAGGACCGCGACAAAGAGTATTACCATAATATGTTTATGAAACTGCAACATTACTATCCTTTTGAAACCCAGAGGCTGATACTTTTTCCGGCGTATTCTATGACGACTTTTTTCCGTTCTATTTTCAAAACTTTAGCACCCTCTATTATATCACCGACGCCTATTGATTTACCGTTTATGATGGCTAACGGATTGAAATCATTAAAAACTATGCCGGTGAGCTTCCATACTTTTTTTGGCGCCTTTTTATTAAATGTTTTTTTATTGCGAGCCCTAAAGGGGTCTGAACCCCAGCCTTTAAGTTTCATATCGGCAACATTAATGGTTTTGTCAATCCTGGCAAAAGTGGCGTTAGTAGCTTCTATCGGAGCCTGCCGGCTGACTACAGGTTTTGAGGTCGTAGCTGTGCTTTTTTGCGACTTTGGCACAAAGTTATAGACGCCCCATATAATGGCTCCTACCAGGGCCGCATAGAGTATTTTCTTGCGGGTGCTTTCGCTCATGATTTACCTTTCAAGCTGCCCAGAAGAGATCTAAAGCCGAAATCGTAGAGAACAGGGCTTTTCAGTTTTAGAGTACTGATAATGCTGCAGTAGTTGGAGCCCCTGAAAAAGAGGGCTTCTTCCATTGAGCTGACAAACTTGCCAAAATTGCTGTATGCCCCGTTTACTTTTATGCTCACGTTCAAAATCATTAGCTTGGTAGAGTCCGGGTTAATCCGGTTAATTCTCAACAGTTCTTCAACCGGAGGTGTAATTTCTACTATCTTCATTTTATTTTTGCCGGCAATCGAATAGAATTGCTCAAAAAGATTTAGAATGTTCTCTTTGGTGTAGAGGCTGGAATTCAGGTTTTCTATCTTTTTAGTCAGCGCCTCATGAGTCTTGACAAAGGAGGGAAGGAGTAAGACTGTTTTTTCAAAATCAGCCAGGCTTTTCTCGGCCTGAATAATCTCATAAGACGTTTTCAGATAAAGAGTATGCTGCGGTACAAATATTAAAAAAGTCCATAAAATTAGCATGGCTACAGCAAAGAAAGTATATCCTATCAATCTTGATTTCAAATCAACCCCCGGCATTTCAAGGTGAAATCAATCTCGAATCCTTTATACTTTTCCCTTTTGACATATCTGTCAATTTTGACCTGGTCATAAAATGAGGAAGCTGTCATGTTTTCAACAAATTCCGCAAGTATGACTTCAGGTGGTATCTTATCCGAAAAAACGAGTCCTTGTATCAGCAGGTTATTGCCATCTTCAAGCGGGTGAAACTGAAAATGCAGGAGGCGTACGTTTGCAGGAGTGAGATGGGAAAGCTCTTTTAGGTTAAGTGACAGGAAATTCGGATTTTCCTCGGCAGTTGCAAGATAGGCCTGGTCAACAGCGATTTGCTGTTTAAGAATATTGTAAGTTCTATAAGCTTCAGACTGCACAAAGACATTAACCTGTTGATTTAAGCTCATAAGTCTATCTTGTTTAACATCAATAGCTTTACCTATTAACCATGAACTGGAAATCAGTACAACCATAAGAAAAATTACCGCCATCTTGGCGTATTCGATAAAGCGCAGTTCTTTGCGCGCTTTCTTATTTTCAGTGGGCAGCAGGTCTGCCATCCCTTCGGGGCAGGAGGCTGCGGCAAAAGCGGGCAGGCAGGCAGGAATCTGTTCTTCATAGTTTTCAAGACTTGCAGATGTCATGAAGTTGATTTTCTCAACTGGAAATCTTTGAAATAGATATCCCGAAGTGCCTTTCAAGCTGTTTACTATTTCTTCGCTGTAGGCCAAATCACCATAGACTAAGATTCTATTTGAAACCGGCCGGCTATACCTTCCGGTATAAAAATCGATAGAAATTTGTATTTCTGAGGCCAAAGATTCAGCCAGATAATCGTAGCTAATTTTATCCGGAGTTTTCCCCAGCATAGAGGAACCGACAGAGAGAACGCTATAGAATTCCAGCGCGCTGCCCTTGTAAAAAGATATCTCAGATTGGTCCATCCCGATATTGATAGCCGTATAGCTTTCCTCGGGATTGAAATCGTTCAGATATGGCAGGAGTTTACCGACTACATCAGGCGCATGGTATATGTGTTCAATTAGTCCTTTTCTGTCATCAAGCGGCTCCATTTTTTCTTGAATCAGACGACGGGTTGCTCCCAGCAGCGATATGTTATATAGCTTTCTGTTGCCGCTTACAATCCGCGATATCGGCCGGTAGTCATAGGTACAGTCTTCGATTGGAAACGGAAGCTGAGTTCTGGCTTCTAACTCTATGGCTGAATCAAGATCGGACTTCTTTATAGCCGGCATCAGGAAACTTCGAAGTGCAGTTTCACGTCCGGAGATAACTATAGACATTACCGAAAAGTATCTGTGGTGCTTTTCCAGGAAGTCATTGATTGCTTTTGTTATAAGCGTCAGCCGTTCATGTGATTTGGCCTGTTCAGCTGTCAGGTAATACTTGCTTAATTCAATTATTCGGCGGCGCCTGCCAAAATGAGAGACCGCTGCCATCTGAACTGCGGCTTCTTCGATTCGAAATGAAATGTGTCTTCCGAATCGTAATCGCTTGGCATGCTTGAAAGGTGTTTCTGTGACAGCAGGGCGACCTGGTTCCGGAGAATCGTCTACCTGAGGCTCAAGGTCGAGCGCATCATAAGCAGTATATTTATCGTTGTCCATCTTAAGTCCATTTTAGAAAGAAACAGTAATTGTATCAGCTCCTCCGACAGATGTTATCGTTCTGCTTCCTGCACTATATACGTAAGCAGCTCCCCAGGAATCCGTCAGATAAGAATTATTGTCTGAGTCGATATAAGGACCGTTCCAGCCGAGCCGGGTCAACTTATTGTAGACCGCTAATGAACCCGGTTTTACCGCCAGGTCACTCAACTGAGCAGGAGCAAAGCCAACATCACCCATAAAGCCGCGGTCAATCAGTTCCCCGCCCGCCACTACTTTGGGGTTACCAATGACAGCTCTTTTTAAGTTCTGCATTTCTTCAGTGGTGGCCGTAACCCTAGAACTCTCAGCGATGTCCCCAAATTTGGGAATAGCAACTGCTGCCAGTATTCCCAGAGTTACGATAATAATAACAAGCTCCACCAGAGTGAATCCAGACTGGCGGAGCTCTATGGAAAGTTTAAGTTTGTTTAAGTTCACTTCAATAAATGATAATCAGTCTGCTACCAGAGATTCTCAACTATACCGGCCGTGCTGGTGTTTAGCCAAAGCTCACCAGTTGTTTCGTTATAAGCCCAGCCGCCCCTGGCACCAACGATCGTTCCTTTGGTGACGCCGGTTACGATTGAATCCGGAGCATTTGTCAATAACTGATACGGATTTGGTGGGAACGTATGTTCCATAACCACACCAGAGGTCTCAAGCTGTATCTGAGTCGGCCAAATCGCGAAACCTGTCTTTACAGCCTGGTTGGCATAAAAGATGGTGATTCCTGAGCGTACATTACCCAATGATGCTCTGGCCGCCGCCGCTCTGGCTTCAGCTGAAATATCCTGATATTTTGGGATCGCAACTGCGGCCAAAATTCCCAGAATGACAATAATTATAATAAGTTCAATTAACGTAAAACCTTTTTCCTGACGAAGTTTGGCAAGCATATTTGCCTCCTGACACTGTTAAATTGCTATTCTAAATCTTTCTATCAATATCGGCATTTTGTCTCTCTCACTTTAGTTAAGCGCTATCATTTGAAGACTTTAATCAGGTTCCACATGGGCAAAAGAATAGCCAGAGACATTAGCAGTACAAATCCACCCAACACAAAGGTCAGAATTGGCTCTAAAATGGAGGTCAGCTGTCTTGATGTATATTGTACTTCTTTGGTGAAGTGGGTGCCTACCTCTTTCAGCATCTTTTCTAAGGAGCCGGATTCCATCCCGATGGCTATCATCTGAAGGCTAATTTCAGGGAAATAATCGAATTCTTTGTGCATTTGCCCCATGTCCCTGCCTTCTCTCATAAAGGTACCGAGATGATTTACTTCTTTAGCGATTTGACTGTTTTTGACAGAATCGGTGAGAATATCAAGCGTCTTTACGATAGGCAGACCGGCTTTAAAGAGAATTCGGAACATCAGACAAAATCGGGCGACATTCCCTTTGATTATCAAATCCCCCATTATTGGTATTTTCAGAATTTTCTTATCGACCCAAAGCTTCCCTTTAGGATTGCTTACAATTTTTCTGAAAACAGCAAGCGCTATGGCCGCAAAAGCCAGTAGAACAAACCAATATCCGGTCATAATCTTGCTCACCTGAAGCATAATTTGAGTTGGGAGTGGAAGTTCAGCCCCGAAGGAATTGTAGAAAGTTACAAAAGTTGGAATTACAAAGCCCATGAGCACTATGAAAGCAATACCGATTGCCCCAACAACCATCAGGGGATAACGGATGCCCGCCTTTAGCTGACGGGTTAATTCCATTTCTTCTTCGAGCATTCTGGCAAGTTCTTCGAGAATTTCTTCAAGCTTGCCAGATTCTTCTCCAGCTGCGACGCAGGAAATATAAACTTTACCAAAGAGAGCTTCAAACTCAGACATTGATTCTGAAAGAGATTTTCCCGATTGTAAACTGAATCTAATCTGGTGAATCGCTTTGTTAAACCTGCCGTTACGTGGTCCTACTTTTATCAGTCGCAGAGCCCGCAGCAGCGGAATACCGGCGTGGATCATAGTGTTAAGGCTGTTGGTAAAGAGAATCAGAGTATCGTAGTCAACTCTTTCCAAAAAACTAAAGAAAGAGAGAGCCTTTTTTTTGGGCAGCTGAGTTACTTTGACTGGTGTCAGATCCTGCTCGGACAGATAATCAAGTACTTGTGTGCTACTTTCAGCACTCATAGTGCCTGTCTCTATCTTGCCGTCGGGTCCGACAGCCCGGTATTTAAAGTGTTCGGGCATATTGGGTCTCTACAGAGTCGTCTTTTTCTGCAGCTGAGATATCTTCTATGTTTGAAGTTTCAGAGATTAGTTCTTCAAGGTTTATCTTACCTTCGATAATCTTTTCCATTCCCATTTCAAAAAGAGGCAGAAAACCGTGCTTGCGTGATTCTTCACGCAGGCGGTTTACTGAGACTCCTTTTATGATCAGTTCTGAAATGTACGGAGTGATTTCTATGAATTCGTAGATGCCGACCTGCCCTTTGTAGCCGGTATCTTTGCATTTTGGGCAGCCGCCGCCGCGTTTAAATTCCAGCTTCTTAGAGATATCGATTAATCCTGCCCGATGGAGAATGGCATCGGAAGGACGGTAAGACTCAAGGCAGTCGGGGCAGTTTGTTCTGACCAGGCGCTGCGCCAGCACTCCCTTCAGGGCCGTGGCTACCAGATAGCTTTCAATGCCCATATCAATAAGTCGCGCAATTGCAGAGGGAGCGTCATTAGTATGAATAGTAGAAAAAACTAAATGTCCCGTTAAAGCCGAACGAACAGTAATCTGTGCAGTCTCCAGATCGCGGATTTCACCAATCATAATTATGTCCGGGTTTTGTCTCAAAATTGAGCGTAGCGTGGAGGGGAATGAAAGGCCGGCTTTTTCATTGATTTGAACCTGATTAATAAGTGGCAAAGAGTATTCCACCGGGTCTTCAACTGTGATTATGTTTTTTTCAATCGTATTGATTTCGTGAAGGGTGGCATACATCGTTGTTGTTTTTCCGCTTGTAGTCGGACCTGAAAGAAGTATCAGTCCTTCGGGCTGATGAATAATGTCCAGCCATCTCTCTTTGATTTTGGAGCTAAAACCGAGATCTAAGAAATCGACAATCAGATTACGGGAATCTAAGATTCTAATTACTATTTTTTCTCCATGAATAGTCGGCAGGGTCGATACGCGCAAGTCGATATTCGTGCCCTCAACAGATATCATGAACCTGCCATCCTGCGGCAATCTTTTTTCTGACACGTCAAGGTTGGCAGCGATTTTAATTCTGGAGACAAGTTCGTTCTGCATAGATTTTGGAGGAGCGGCTTCTTCACGCATTACGCCGCTGGAGCGGTAACGAATTCTGGTGCGTGTTTCTCCGGGTTCAATGTGAATGTCAGAGGCTTTTTCTTTGACTGCTTTGGTAATCATTAAATGCACCAGTTTTGCGATAGCTCCTGACTGTTCAGCGTCGCCTGAGATTGTTTCGTCTATGCCCGCAATAATTTGTTCTTCAGCATGTTTGCCGATGATTTGGCTGAGTGAATCCGCCACTGAGTAATGCAGGTCTATGGCTTCCCGGATTTCAGATTCAAAGGCAACTGCCCGTTTTATATTTAATCCGGTGCGGTATTTTATTTCGTCGATAGCAAGAATATTGAGCGGATCAGCCATGGCAATCGTAAGCGTTTTACCAATATGAAAAATAGGAATGAGAGAATATCTTCTGGCCAGGTCAACGGTTACTTTATGAACAGTAGCAGGATCGATCACCATCGATTTTAAGGAGACCCGGGGTATTAGCAATCTCTCGGAAATAGTCTCAAGCAGCTGCTCTTCTGAGATATATCCGAGTTCGGTTAAAATCTCACCTAAGCGTCTGCCGGTAGATGATTGTACTTTGAGACCTTCCTGAAGCTGCGCTTTGGTCAAAAAACCGCGTTCGACAAGGAGGTCACCAATCTTTTTCTTTGCCATAGCCTCTCTTTATTGTTGAAATATCCTATGTCTTGTTTATTATCGACCGTAAATAGTAAACGTTAATTTGTTTCAGGTATGCTCTTCCGGCTTTTTCCAAGTTGTAGAATGGTTTATATCCGAAGATGCAATTCAATTCATACTCAATAAAAATAGCAGCCTTGGCTATGTTTTTGATTCTGGCTCAAGAGATTAGAGCGGAATCGAAAAATTTGGCACAATTTGAGACAGAGATTTATCAGCTCAGGATTACTGAACTGGAGAAATATAATGGGCTCAGAATAGATAGTGTCGAAATTGATAACCGGGAAATTTTTGACACCCAAATCGAACCCTATAATAACTTTATATTCAAGACAGCAAATAAGCTGCACATCCGAACCAAGACGCTGGTTATAGCCAGAGAATTACTATTAAAGAAAGGGGATGTCTTTGAATCCGAACTGGCTGAAGAGATTACACGCAACCTGAGAAATCGTTATGTAATCTATGATGCCTGGATTGAGATAGAAGAGTTAGATTCTGGAGACCTGCTAATGCGCCTGGTTACGATTGATGAATGGAGTTTTTCCGGAGGACTTGGTATCAGCCGGGAAGGCAACGAATATTCTTACGATATAGGCTTTTTGGAAAAGAATTTTTTGGGGCTGAACCAGTCGCTTTCCTTTGATTATGTAATTCAGGAGAAAGATGACAATTATATTGAGTCATCATTCAGGGATATACGATTCGCAGGGCAGCCGTTCAGAATAACCATAAATTACAGTAATAATCCGGTTTCGTCGATACAGGCAGCCTCGCTGAGCCATCCTTTTTATAATCTGGAGCAGGAATTTTCGTTTGGTGTAGTCGTTGCAAAAGGTCATAACAGGAATGAAGTATTCAAAGATAATCTCTTGATTGGAAGATCGAATACGGCCGATGATTTTCTGCTGGGTTTTATGAATTACAGGTTTGGTCCCAGAAAAAAGAAAGTAATTACGGGACTAAATTACACTTACACTTTCGAAAGAACAAACGAAAAAGAGTACTTCAGCGGTTCGCCTGCTGATATTGATTTAGTTAATGAATCATTTCCCGGGGATTCCCTTTATCATCAAGTAGACCTGAGCTTGAGAGGATCTTTGCTGGACTTTAAAACTTTCAGGAAAATCGATGGATTTGGCTATACAGAAGATTTTACTCTGGGACATACTGCTGCTATTGGTTACGGCAGAGCCTTTAATCCTCGTTTTAATGACCATCTCTATGACCGGGCGCTGTTCAATTATTCTTTCGGGTTTAATATAGCTAATGAACTATTCTACTTTTCTTATACCAGAGTTAACAAATTCAAAGGAACCAGAGATCTTCAGAGGCTAAGTATAGTTGGTGCGAACTACTACCACCGAGGTCCTGAGTTTTTAACAATAGCTTTAAATGCAGATTATATTAACGACTGGAGACCTGAAGAAACAGAAAATTTGATTTTGGGCGGGAAGTCCGGCCTAAGGGGCTATCCCTCTGAATTTAAAACAGGGGACAGGCTGGCCGTCATCAATCTGGAGGGGAGACTCCATCCGGAAATCAGAATTTTCACGGCCATTATGGGCTTCGCCGTATTTATGGATGCGGGCAGGGTCTGGAAACCAAACGAACTTTTGACCACAAAAGACTTTTACTTCAGCGGAGGAGTTGGCTTGCGGTTTGCACTTGATAGATCTTCAAGGAGCCGTTTTTTTAGAGCAGATTTAGCTTATTCTCAAGCAAACAAGCTGGAGATTTCTATCGGAACAGGACAGTTTTTCAACCTCAACAACCACAGTTTATTCTTGACAAGTCGTTGAAATTCAATAGATTGAATGTTGTTACGTATTTGCTGAGAATAGAGGCAGTTGATTCCAAATCTGTTGGTCTATTCTAATGCCAAATTACATGTCCATTACCGCTGATTAGTAGCTGTGAGTGTACGACTATAATAAAGTAAAAAGCTGAGATTTGTATAAATGAAATTGGCAGTAAAACAGTTGATGCAAAGGATTTGCTTTCTGGCTTTGGTTCTGGCGGCGGTTTCAGCCTTTGGGATAAATTCATTTTCGGCTGCCAGCCGTACTCAATCAGCTGCTGCTTTAGAACTAATTGGCGCTGATTACAGCCAGGGTCTGATTTCATTAGACGATAAAGTTCTGCTGGAAGTAATGGCTATCCGTTCTCCCAATAATCTCCCTGCAAAATATCAGATAGACAGGCAAATATTTCCGGGTGAACTCCGGGGAGCCACTATGAAACTGGTTGAAATTAGCATGATTTGGAATGAACTAAAACCGGAAACTCAGCAAGCGCTTAGTGATGCTTTGGCCAGGCCGTCTGCGTCTTTCAGCTATGTCTCTCCCTTAGGAATTTTCAAATTACATTATGATACAAACGGGACGAACGCAGTATCATCCGAGGACCTTGATATCGATGGAATACCCGATTATGTAGAAAAATGCGCCGCCTACTGTGATTCATCATACTCAAAGCACTCTCTTCTGGGCTATTTGTCAGCTCCTTCTGACGATACCCTGGGGGGTGACAGCAGGTACGACATATACTTCGAGAATAGCAGTTTTTATGGTTATACTGTCCCCGAAGGGGCTGGCAGTGAAGAATGGAATGATCGTTTCAGTTACATAGTTTTGAATAGTGATTTTGTCGGTTTTCCACCCAATAGTGATCCGGAAGGTCAAGTCGCGGGAGCGGCCAAAGCGACCGCTGCGCATGAGTATCATCATGCGGTTCAATTTGCCTACGATATCAGCGAGCCCACCTGGTTTATGGAATTCGATGCAACCTATATGGAAGATATCGTGTTTGACTTAACCGACGACAATTATAATTATTTAGAGACTTTTATGACTTCCCCGGAAATATCTTTGATGGAAAACTCCAGCCATTTCTATTCATGTTTCATCTGGGGATTGTACCTGGCACAAAAATTTGATACTTCGCTAATGACCGCAATCTGGGAAGGAGCGAGATTTGACGGGATTTTTAACACTCTCTCAGATACGCTTCTGAGCCGCTATGGATGGACTCAGGATTCTGCCTTTGCCGACTTTGTGACCTGGAACTATGTTACTGCAATTCGCAATGACAATCTTCACCATGATGAAGGGGGAGAATATCCCTTGATCGACATCGGTAACACTCATTCTTTTTACCCTGTTCCCACCCAAAGCACTCTGAACAATCCTGCCGGATACGGCTCTGACTATGTTCAGTTTTTTCCGAACGGAAATGTCGGCAAGCTTACCATAGAATTTGACGGCAGCAACTCTCGCGACTGGGCTGCCTATATTGTTAAATCAATTTCTGTAGACGATCACGTTTTTGAAAAGCTTCAAGTTGATAGCGTTACAAAATTTGCCAGTACAATCGTTTATGACATTGAAAATTATCATTCGGTAGCTCTGATAGGCATAAACATTTCGGAGTTTTCTCAGGGAGCAATATTCAATTACTCTGCCGATATTTCTATTCAGCGGGAAGTCTTAACGTCATTAGTTACTCCTGATACTGTAATATATTCGGGCGATGATAAACCCTATCTGTTTCAAGTCTTCAATCCAACCAACTTTGACGATCTGTACCAGATTTCATATTGGGACGATTCCGGCTGGATAGCTGCCGATTCAATTGTTCGGGCAATAGGCCTAAACTCAGACACAATTTTTTCAGTAAGCGTTCATCCGCCTCAAGGCACGCCTTTATCAAATACTTCTAACTTGCATTTTAAAGCTCAATCAATTAGCGACACAACAGTATCGAATGAAGAAACACTTGAAGTAACGACCGTGCTTTACAAAGGGGACGCAAATTTTGACGGTACTATTTCAATACTGGACTTAACCTACCTGGTAGATTTTATTTTCAGAGGCGGGGGAGAGCCAATACCCATAATAGAGGCTGGCGATTTTAATTGCGACATCTCCACAAATATCCTTGACTTGACTAAGACTGTTGACTACATTTTTCGCGGAGGTTCGCTGCCTCCGTGCAATCCATATTGAAGAAAAAATAAGTTTTTTAGTTGACTAAATATTAGGTTATCCTTATCAGATAATTCAAGTTAACCATTACAATCCAGCGTTGGCGTCTGATGGCAAGGAAGCAGATGACGTCGCATTGGAGGGGGAAAAATGGAAAGTGGATTTGAACCGCGCATACTAATCTGCACGGAATGCAATCAGGAATTCGTTTTTACTGTAGCGGCTCAGGAATATTTCGCAGAACGAGGTTACTCCGAAGATCCCAAGAGGTGCAAGACGTGTCATACCCATTTCAAAAAGGATCAAAGAAAGTCTACGTTTAAGCGAGGGACTGCTCAGGATAAGTCCGGCTATCCCGACCAGCCATAGCTTTGGAGCTGTAGTAAAAATCTTATCGTTTCGATTTTAATTATAGTTGATGTTGTTGCTATTTGAGTAATAACATTTTCATTGATTTGGCTTCACCGTTTGAATTCAATCGATAGAAGTAAATTCCACTGGCAACATTGTTTCCGGTGTTATCTGTGCCGTTCCATTCCACGGAATAATTGCCGGCGCTAAGCGGTCCGTTTATCAAAGTACCGGTGAGTTTGCCCAGGACATTGTAAACTTCAAGTGTTACATCAGAGCTGTATGAGAGCGAAAAGTCGATAGTTGTGCTCGGATTAAAGGGATTGGGGTAGTTTTGCTCAAGCGCTATTGAGCTTGGCAGGTTACCGTTCTGGTCATCATCTATACCAGCTGCAAAGCCTACTATCAAATCCGCGTTGATAACATTTCCAACCGCATTAATGTTCTCAAGTGCTACAAACGAAGTGCCGTCTGTATAGGAATCTGAATTTGGTGATGATACTGCATTAAAGGATGTTACGTTGCCAGTACCGGGGAAAACATCCCAGGCATCGCCGTTGTCAATATTTTGATCCATTTCGAACAGGCCGTCAGCCTGTTCCAGCGCAACTTTGAAATGATTTGCATCGGTCTGACCCGGATACCATTCCTGAGTATTACCACCTTTGCTGTTATCAATATGCCAGACCAATAGTCCCGACTGCGGAATGTATGAGTCATAGCCAAGTTTTTGTCTGTTTTCCACCAGAAAATATTCATTGCCGATATTTCCCGAAGTCCACAATCTGTATATAGTTCCGTTTTGATTAACGTTGCTGATAGCCACGCCGTTTGTATTTGATGTAACATTGGTTGATGTTGCAAAGCCCAACTGGATTCTTGACCAGGCACATGGATGAGACGGGGAGCTACCACCGGGAGAAGGACCGTTCCAGCTGCCTAATGACATTAGAGCCCAATTGCCAATTCCGTTAGAGCTGTAGTCAGTATCGTATAGGTCAGGTAATCCAAGTACATGTGACAATTCGTGGGCATAAACACCAATGGTCATGTCACCGGGAGCAATCCAGAATTCAGGCTGGATCGTATAACTTGAAATCCAGACACCATCTTTGGCCCGGGGAGTAATGCTCCACTTATGCGACCAGATGTCGTCATTGTTGCTGGTAAATTCGGCGCCAGTTCCGCTATGAATAACCAACACTACGTCAACGTAGCCGTCTAAGTCATTATCATATAGAGAGAAATCGACAACGCCGTCAACAGCATCAACCAGGTCTTCTAAGAGCTTCTGCGAATTTTGAGGATAAGTGCCGGTTGCGTTTTGTCCGTTTACGTAATAGGCATATGTCTGAGGTGCAGTCTGCCAGCCTATTGACGAAGGCATATTAACTGTTACCAGGTCAAACTGACTGTAAGAAATCTCATCGAAATAATCTCTTACTGTATTCGCTGAACTGCCGAAAACCAGCGAATCAAAGAAGGTGGCTGATACCGAGCTGTCGTTATCAGAAAATTTTACCAGTATCGCTAAAACTCTGAAAGTGGTAATTGCTCCGGGTGAAAGTTTTGAAGCATTTATAAAGTCTTTTTTGCTTAAAAATTCATCTGCCGTACAGATCCCTTTTGCACGCAGTTCATCAATATTCTGCATAAAGTAAGACTGGACAGACTTGGCCGCTGCTCCGTTTTCCAACAGTTGTGGATGAGGGGGCATAGAATTCGCTGATGATGCATAGACACCAAAGGTGAATACAAGTAAAGCTAAGAAACTTATTAATTTATCAGAGAAAGTCATTTTTACACCTCTTTTAGAATCTGATTCCTGTTGAAAGTGCCAGTTTCAGTCCTTTAGCGGAGTACATTGAAAATCCAGTGCCTGTTATAGCAGCGAAATCGAGATAGACCGGTGACAGATCAATCCCTGAGCCAAATGAGAAAGTGCTGCCTTTATTGCCACCTGAGGACATACCAAATCGAAGAGGCATCATGCCCAGTTTGAGCCACTCAATTCCTAATGAGAGGCGTGGTTTGGTAGAAGATCCGGGAGAGCTATGGAAGCCCTGCTGCCAGTCAATCGCCCAGCGTAATTTTCCCGAAGTATTGGCAATGCCTACGTTCATTACTGCCGGCAGTCTGGTACTAAATGAAGCAAGAGATATGGTAGTATCTGTCGAATAGACAAGATTGCCCGAATTACCAAGAGTCAGAGTATCAAGATTGAAGTCATAAATATGCTCTTCAGCATTCTTATTCCAGGAAATCTTGCTCAGGGCATTTTCAATACGTAGACCAATCGTATAGTGCTGATTTAATTTGAGAGCAGCGCCAATATCAATACCGTAGCCCTTGCCTCCCGAAGCGGTACGAGCGACCATTCGTCCCTGACCCTCAAGGCCGGTCATGAGAGTAACAGCAGTGCCGCTAAGTTCGACCATCTCTTGTACTACATAACCGCGTATATATTTTACTGTGGTACCTATAGAGAACTCACGCTGACCTGCCTTATAGATTCTATGGCCATATGACAACCCAGCCTGAACGTAAACCAGGCCGTCGGCGTAAGAGCCGTCAACTGATATAGAATCAGAAAAAGTATTGCCGAAGAATACGAGTTCCAGAATATCTCTGTTAAGATTTATGTCGGCGGCAGCAACGGCAGAGGTACTGAACACAAACTTGCCAAAAGACAGCGACATCGCTGTAGCTTCGGAAGCGGCTCTCAAATTCAGGCCTTCTTTGGGAATCTTATTCATGATGTCGTTTTTGTCAGCAGTGCTCAGCGTAGCACCGGTATAGTTGTTGTAATCACTTAGCGTGAATGAATTGTTGGATATGTTAATCCCGGCAGAAATCAGCTCCAGTCCTGTAATCTGGTAGCCGCTGAGGCCGAGGTTGGCCGGATTGAATTTGGCGGCGTCGACGCCGTCAGCTAAAGCAGTCAAAGCTCCGCCCATAGCGACAGACCTGGCCGAGGTCAATTCACCGGCATTAATCAGGGAGTTTGCGGTGAGTCCGAAGAAAGCTGTCAGAGCTGTTGCTGCGTAATTTCTTAGATTGTTTTTCATAGTTGCCCGCCTTAAAACTCACCGTTGAATTTGTAGATGACTTCTACTCTGCCTGTGATTGAGAGATAATCATTGGCAGTAATTTTGACCGACTGTCCGCCCGTGCCGCTCAGGTTAAGCCGTGAGCCAATGAAGAGTGTATCGTTTTCGAGGATTTTGATATCAGTCGAATCCAGATAAATCTCTTGATAGTCCGTTGAAATTGTATCAGTAACTATTCCTGAAATATCAACCGGAGCAGCCGGCAGAGTGATGGCATTTATCAAAAGCTGTGGATTGGCAAAGAGAGTGGAAGAATCCGCACCAAAATATATATCAATCTGCGCTCCCAGCGGCAGATGACTTATCACATTATAGATGAAACGTGCTTCCCGAACATGCTCGGTAATAATACTAATACTCGATGTATCTATTTCAGTCCGCTCAATGTCTGTCTCAATAGTCGACGGTTGGATGACAATTTCAAGAGGCGCCACAAATGTGACAGTGGCAGTTATAAAATCATTAGCTTCGATGCGACCTTGATAGCCTCCCTGGGCAAAAACGACTGAGCCGCTTACGTCGATTTGTGACGGAGTAGGGGAGAGGAAGCTTCCGGCCGAAGGCTCAACTATCGTGCTTAGGGCCGAAGACAAGCCGCCGCTGGGTAAGATTGATCCGCTAAGGTTCAGACTATTACCGTTATCACCATCAATCTGAATATTCAATTCGCCCGGCAGGTCAATCCCGTTTTCAATTTCCAGAGTCAATATAGCTGTAGAGAACTGAATCGAATCAAACCCGGTAGGTACATTTATTTGCGAGGTAAGTCCTGCAAATGAAACTTCGACACTGTCGAAAAATCCGACAACATAGTTAAACGACAGACCGGAAATATCCGCAGAAATAGCAAAGCTGTCGTTTTGATTGACCGTTACTTTTGTCGGAGCCGTGGGTTGTACTGTGGCAGTAGCATTTATACTTAATGACTGCGGCACAGTATTGTCCGCAGGAACTATATTATAACCTGCTAAATTAATATTAATGTTACTTATCGAGAGCGGAATTATTGCTGGCGAAATTGTAAGAGGACTGCTCCCTAAAAGAATATCCGGAAAAGTAATGTCGATAGTTATGTCAAGCGGTGTCGAGTTGGTGATTGTCAGAGAAAGATTACCGCCGGCAATATTGGCAGTATCAATTCTGTCCGATTCCAGCAGATTTACCTGGCTGGAAATGTTTCTGGAAAATGATGGAATTTCTGCAGTTGCACCTGAGACTACTAATGCTCCCACAAAGTCGAGTTCTGTGGAGATTCCTCTGGTAGAGGCTGAATCGATGAAGCCGCCGACCGTATGGCACTGAGCCTTAATTTGAAAGCGGTTCGTAATTGTTTTCCCCGCTAAATCAATCGGAATTATTGCAGCACTTCCGGTTGGAATGCCGCTAAAAACAGAATCAATGCCCAGCAGAGAATTGCTGCCGACATCCCAAAATTCAAAAATCACGGTGTCAAGGTCAGCTCCCAAATTGTTGTGGACGTATATATTTATCAGACCGGAAACAATTGTAGCCGAGCTGTAACTGGTTATAAGCGGAAGATTATTAGTTACATTGAAACTCTGGGGGCCAATTGTAAAAGTATCTTCGGCAGTTACTGCAGATATGCCGGTAATTGTAGCCAGGGTGGTATAGACAGGAGCCAAATCCGGTGTAACTATACTGAACGTATCCAGAGTCTTACTAAATGAATATGATATCGTAGGGGTATTTAGATAGTCAGCGCTGATCGTTACTGTATCAAGCTCCTGAGTAATTGTAAAAGAGATGTTACCCGATGAGTCCATCTCTATGCCGTCCTGATTCAGTTTCCGAATCAGTTCAGCCATATCGTATGTTCTGTTGATAACCGGTATCACCAGACTGGTTTCCCAGGTAGGAGATTCCGGCTTTTTTATTGAACACTGAACTAAAGTTAAAAATATGATTATGACGAATGTGCTTAAGAAAAACTTTGAGCCCGCCTTAAACAGAAAAGAGTCTGTCGCTCTTTTATCTTCATCATCCTGCTGTCGTTGCCGTATTCCAGACATATTGTATTCCCCAATTGTGGTATTTCATCCTTGCTCTCAGATATGGAAATGCAAAGCTGGTGCCAGTCTGGCGAATTAGCCGTAAGGTGTTGTACAGCAATAGAATCAGTGATGCTTTTGAGGTCTCAGAAGCCGTGAAAAGCAGGGTAGAGATTCGCCCCTATGTATTGGCAGATTCCAATAGTAGACATTACCTATGACAGACAGTATATTTGTTTATCATCAACCAAGGAGTCGATTCATGGGCATGTCTAAATATGACAGAATGCTCTTTATTCTTAATATTCTGCGCAGCAGACGTAATTTAACTGCCGGAAATCTGGCCAGTGAGTGCGGCGTAACAGAAAGATCAATATACCGGGATATTATTTCGCTCTCGGAGGCAAACATACCAATCTACTTTGACCACGGTTACAAACTGGCCTCAAACAATTTCCTGCCGCCATTAAACTTTAGTTACGATGAATACAACTGCCTCAAGCTGGCCCTGGACTCAACACCTCTGGGAAATACTGAGAAGTATCAGCCGGAAATAAGAAAGATTCGCGCCAAAGTAGATGCGGGACTTTCTGACGCTGTAAAAAAGAAGCATAAATTCACTCCGCAGACAACTCATATTGAGATACCGCTAACCGAGGCAGCAGAAAATCAGCCGGAAATATTCAGCAAGATAGAAAACGCCATTACCAACGATTTAAAAATCGAAATTGAATACGATTCGATTCAATCGGGACTGAGTTCCAGAATTGCGGACCCTTATTTCATTATGTTCAGAGGCAGAGCTTTCTATTATGTGGCCTATTGCAATAAGTCTAAAGAGTTGCGGACATTCCGTATCGATCGTACCAAATCTGTTAAGGTCACTGACTCCAGATTCAAGCGCCGCCAGGGTGTCGATGCCAAAACCTATTTCGACGGTAGCTGGTCGGTTTTCCTCGGTGAAAAGGTCGCGGTTACTATTATGTTTACTGGAACAGCTGCTAAATTGATTGCTTCATCCAGACACCATCCCAATGAGACCAAAAAACGCTATAGAGACGGACGGCTAAAATACACTGTCACTACCAGAGGAATTGAAGAAATAAGACGCTGGATTCTCAGCTATGGCAATGAGGCAGAGGTAATTAAGCCGCTCAGTCTCAGAAACGAGCTCCGCAAGCTAGGCAAACAACTCTCGGCCAAGTACAAGAACTAATTTTTTATCCTGCCCGACATAATTCTTAGTGACAGTCTTTGTCAGCACCCACACTTATCTAAAAGGAGCGGTAACATTATCCTATAACCGGAAAGGTTATCCGAAAGGATTATAAAGGATATAATGTGAACAGGTCAGAGCGTCTGACTCATATTCTCGAATTTTTAAAAAGCGGCATGTCTTTTTCTATAGATGGAATAGCGAAAAAGTATGGCGTCTCGGGTAGAACGGTCTTCCGTGATATAAAGACTCTGAAGAAGCTCGGCTATAAAGTTGACTTTGATAATGGCTATAAACTGACAGATTCGAACCAGAGATATGTTTTCAAAAAACTTAGTGACTTACAGCTGGAGCTAATAAGCTTTGTTCTTAAGACGCATGCTCTAAGAAATATTCTTCCCTTAAAAGAATTATCTAATAAGATTAGTGACAGAATTAGCGATCGCAGCCAAAAAGGCTTTTTCAAGGCGCCGAATCAAAAAAGCTTCAATTTCAACCAGAGTTTCTATTCTAAGACTAATAAGCATGAAGCAAAGCTGTCCAGTTTCATAAATGCTGCCGAACAAAACAAATGCCTTCATTTCAAGACTAAGTCCGGGAAATTTAATAGAAAGTACAGGCCGGCAGGGATTATTTTCGAATCGAACAACATACAGTTGCTGGTCAGGGATGATATTCATGCGGCTCAAGTCAAAGTTTCCTTAAACGATATTCAAAGTATCAAAATTGTTACCAAGTCAGACTCTAAAGCTGCCAATTCGAATTAAAGGCTGCTGGATATCTTGTCTATTGCGGCTTTATCAAGTAGTATAGACTGTGTCTATTGATTTAAGTGAAAAAAATATTCCGAAACAAACATTTACTGCCAAGTCAATTCTGATATTTTTGATTTTGTTTTTGTCGGGAAGTTTCATAACAGTTTATTCCAGTCTCGAACTGACTGAAGCAAATAAACGGAAGACGTGGCATGCAGCTGTTGCCACTGTTTTGGAGTCGAGCGTAGTGGAAACTGGCAGCATGAGGCCGATGGTCAAATACAGCTATGAAATCGAAAAAATTACTTATGTCGGCAGCTCAAACTTGCAGGCGCCCGGATTTGGTAACAAAGCCAGACAGTACGACGTTGCCATGAAACTGTCCAGGAAATATCCAAAGGGCAAACTAATTTCAGTTTATTACAACCCTCTGAATAACTCAGAGTCAGTTATAATCATAACTCCTCATTGGGATACTTACACCAGAATAGCTGCCGGCGTTGTACTATTGATTATCTCTTTGTTTTACTTGTTCTACTCTGTTCGTCGAAGAAGAAAGAATATCATTCAGCAGAGTTTAGCTCATCAATGATTTGCTGATAGGACAGGCGGGCAACCTCACTATCAGGATTTAATCTCAAGCTTTCTTCGATAGCCAGTTTTGCTTCATCTATCCGTCCCAGCTGATACAATGTTGAACCAATTTTCAAATGCACAAAATCATTTAATGGCTGGTTCTGACGTGCCTGATACAATATTTCCAGAGCCTGTTCAAACTGCCGCTTTTCAATATGCTGTGTTGCCAGATTGAAATAAGGCTCCAGCGTCTGCGGATCAGATTGAATGGCTTTTAGAAAATATTGAGAGGCAGCGTTGGCATCCCCGCGGCGAAGAGAAATCAGCCCAAGATTGTTGTAAGGCAGAGCAAAGGCAGGATCAAACTTGATTGATTTGGAGAACTCTCTTTTGGCAGATTCTAACCGTCCCTGGTCAAGATAAGCAGTTCCAAGCAGCATATGATCTTCGGCTTTTAGATGATTCCTGTCAATTCCGGTTATGTCATGGTTGCTTTCTACGACAAGCAGAACGAAAACCAAAAGAGTCAAAGACAGATTTTTGACATCTCGTTTTTTGAAAAACTTTATCAGCTGCCCCACCCCAAAAACTGCCAGCATTATAAGCAAAGGAATCAACGGCTGCCGGAAGCGGGCGCAGACAAAAAACAGCATGAGCGTGACCAGATACGATGATAGCAGCAAATAAATAAGCAGGTATTTTCGCCAATATCTAACAGAGAAGGCCAACCCCAAAAGCGCCAGTGGCAGCAGCAGGCCATAAGGGAAAAACAAAACACCGTCAAACATCAATAAAGATATCAGCGGCGAAAACTCACGCGCCAGATATATATTTTGATTATTGGGAATTTCAAAACCGTTGGCGAAAAGCCGCAGCTTCTTTAACTGCAGTGAAAAGAAATTGGCCGGGTCTTGTTTGATTTCCTTAAACGCGAGCCCAAACCAGAAGTCAGAAACTTCGGAGCGCTTCAGCTGTTTCCCTCTGCTCTTTTCGGCAATTGCTATCGATTGTTTGTAACCGCCGCCCCAGGTAGCATCAATGCCGGGTACAGTTGCAGACCAGCCTGTAGCCTGTCGGTTATTTCCAATGTAGAAATTATAACCGCCTTGCCAGGAAATAAAAACACTGTCGTCGCCAACTGTGTAATTGCGAATCGTAACGGGCAAGACGACAACAAACGATGCCAGTGCAATTAGACCGTAGCTAAAAAGAGCTTTTTTCCAGCCAAGTTGCGGCTTGATTACCAGCATTATCCATATAATGAGAAAGGGACCGAGCAGCAAAATATTCGGACGGGCAAGTCCCGCCAGTCCCAGCAGCAGTCCTGCCAGTATAAATTGCAGTGGCACCGGGTTCTTTTCACATCGGTATAATTGCAAAATTAATAAAGTAGTCAGTAAAACCATCAATGAAGTAATAAGCAGGGCAGAGTCGTAATATAAGAACGTTGGATAAAAAGCAGCAATAGCGGCCGACCAGAAAGCGACCGATCTATTAAAAAGCATCAGCCCCAGAAAATAAAGCAGCAGCGGCAGCAGCGCCCCCAGCAGAATTTGTATGATTCTCGTCCAATAAACTGATTCAGCTGTCAGATTAAATACGGCAGCCAGAAAGTAGGGATACAGCGGAGCGCGGTAATACGGTTCATCCGGCAGGCCCTCTTCTGAGTTTATCTGCTCAGCCAGCGCCAGATGATACTGCTCGTCCATTATAGGCTTTTCAAAAGTAGGGATAGTTGAAATCTGGTTCAAATAAACAACTCGAATAGAAAATGCGGCCAGGAATATCAGCAGCGGCGTCAGCCATCGTGAATGTCTGGAAAGTTTTTCAAATAACCTTGAAGTCTGCATACTGGATTATAACGGCAATTTAGATTTTCTCAAAATATAAATATGAGATTGAACTAAGCCAATATCTTAGCTATATTTTAGCCATGTGCGGCAGATATGTCTTGGCTCAGGATTATGAAGAATTAAAGAAGCGGTTTGGTCTGGAGTTAAGCGACTTTTCGATGAAACCGAGTTACAATATTGCACCCGGTCAGGCAAATCCGGTAATCAGTAACGGTAGCGGTCGCACAATAAAAGCAATGAAATGGGGACTTATTCCGCACTGGGCCAAAGACCCCAGGATTGCCTACAAGATGATTAACGCCCGCTCGGAAACTGTCGCTGAAAAACCAAGCTACCGTGATGCTTTCAAATCTAAACGCTGCCTCATTCCCGCCTCTGGCTTTTACGAATGGCAAAAATCTGCCAGCGACCCTAAGAAAAAGACCCCTATTCATATTCGCTTAAAAAAAAGTGAACTGTTTGCCTTTGCCGGTCTCTGGTCGCTCTGGAAAAGAGAAGACGTTGAAATACTTACCTACACCATCATCACTACTGATGCCAACGAATACTTAAAAGAATTCCACGATAGAATGCCGGTAATACTGAATCAGTCCGATGAATCAAAATGGCTCGACCATCAAACGCCATCAGATGAATTGCAGAGCCTGTTGGTGCCTTGCGCCGAAGAACGACTGGAAGCCTACGAAGTTTCCAAGCTCGTCAATTCCCCTGAGAATAATACCGAAGAGTGTATCCAAAGAGTTGTTGAGTAGTTTAAGACTCCTGCTGTTTTGACTTGCCTTTCCAGCGCAGGCTGGAATCCATCTTCTATCGAGTCATACTTCGACTCCGCTCAGTATGACTGGCCAAAGATGTTTGCGTAATCCTGAGCTTTTCGAGGGGTGACCATTACATGCATTTACTCACACAATGTGACCTGCCTGTGATTGCCATATCTCAAATATCATGCAATTTCAGTGGGCGGCAGATTCCTTAACGCCGTCCTGAGCGGAGTCGAAGGATCTGCCCCTTGTGAAAGTTAAAGCATGATATTCAAATACAAACGTCCGCCCAAAAAATATGTGCTGGTTGACTGCGACAATTTTTATGTCTCC
>JADFPZ010000091.1 GCA_022562075.1 Candidatus Zixiibacteriota bacterium
GCCTGTAATCTCTCCGTTAATAGTGACATCGGAAGCCAGCGAAGTAAAATCACCATCAATAAAGCCATCCATCGAAATAGGGTTCTTGCTAAAAGTATAGACGTCATCATCTATGTGGTGAAGCGGAGAAAACTGGATGTCATCTCCTTTTTCTAAAACAGAGGCAGATAATTCTCCTGCGAGAACCAAGAAAAAGCAGAATATGGCTGCAATATAAATTGGTATTATCCTGGCTAAAGCTCTGCTCATAGAATTCTAGGTCTTCAGACTGTTAATCTTTCTGCTACATCTATTTACGAAGTTGTAGAATTATAGTTATACTATTTACATATTTCTACCTATTTTTTGAATCAGGTTTGATGTTTATCGGTTGGTATAGCTAAGCATTTTCTATCTCCATTCGTCCGGCTGATTATGATTGTAGCCCACACTTTCCTACCGGCTCCGACTGTGACGGCCACATCAATATTTACTCTAACCTGTTATCTGACTATCAGATAGGTGCTGAAAGTGAATAACCTTCTGACGGCAGCAGATACGATATTGTTTTTTTTGTTTTTGAAGAGCTTTCCTTATCGTTCAAAAAAAGGCTCACAGCCAAAGTTGTATCCCAACCTTCAAAAATTACTTAAATCCTTACTAATCAATAAATAAACCCCGTTTTTGGCCGATATACGGCCGTATATAGGTATATTTATGAAGCTTTTTCTTGATAGAAATAGGACATTACTACCCAGAATTGACGTCATCTACCTCTTGACGCGCGTAATGGCGTTATCTGGTATTGTCTGGTATACATTTTTCGGCGAAAGCCAAAGCTCAGATAATAATCTGTTCTATTTCATCATCGGTACATTTGTTGTCCATCTGGCTGTCTTTTATTTGGCAGTAAGAGGCAAATTCGATATCAAACTAGCCTATCTTTCTGCAATCGTATATGACTTGATCCTGATACCAATGATGATCATGCATACCAGCGGCATCAATTCGTCGTTTTATCTTATGTACTATCTGACTATTTCAGTTGCCGCTTACGTAATGACTTTTTGGTTTGCAACCGGCTTTTCTATCATAGCTACTGCCTCTTATTTGATAGCCATTTTTGCAGACTTGGAAAACGTCGGTCTATTTGACATAACCATGCGATTTGGATTTATTTGGGCATACTTTCTGGCAATTTCATATGCTTCAGAATATTTGCGGCGAAGTGAAAAAAGGCTCCTAAATCTTTTTGATACACTCAACTTAAGGACTTCTGAGCTTGAAAAGTCACAAGCGCAACTTGAAGTTATTTATGAAAACTCCCGTATTCTGGCTTCAATTCTGGACTCAGTAAGCGTAGTTCGCGAAGTTATGAAAATAATGGGAGAAATTCTCGGTTATGATTCATATGCAATGGTATTTAGAGACAGAGAAGGAAAATTCTACTACAGGGCACGTGCGGTCGACCGCCAGACTAGCCTTCACCCCAAACCGTGCGACAACGAAGGTATCGGCCTTGTTAAAAAAGTCATAAATATGGGAGAACCGGTCACTATCAAAAACGTAATGACCAGACAGGACTATACCGTTTTAAGCGAGCGCACTCGCTCAATCATGTTAGTGCCCCTTGCCTCTCATGGATTTACTATGGGCGTACTGATTGCAGAGTCAAATGAAGCTAACCGCTTCCATGAAAGGGACCAGCAGATGCTTTCAATTGTCTCCCGCTCAACAGCTATGGCGCTGGAAAACGCAGAGCTTCACAGAAGAACCGAAGAGCTGACAATCAACGATGAACTGACTGATACTTACAACTACCGTTATTTCGTACTGAAACTTCAGGAAGAAAAGCGAAGAGCCTCGAGATATGTGCTGCCGCTTTCTCTTATAATGGTTGATATCGACTGGTTTAAAAAGCTTAATGACTCATACGGTCACGAGGTAGGCAATGTTGTACTCAAACAATTGTCAGACATTATAAAAAGATGTATAAGAGATGTTGATATATTTTGCCGCTACGGGGGTGAAGAATTTGTGGTCATACTGCCTCAGACGCCCCAGGTTGAAGCTTCGAGTATTGCAGAGAGGATTCGCCAGCAGGTAGAAGAGACGGTACTTTTGGTTGATAACGCCGGAAGGTTGAAAATAACGGTATCTATTGGTGTTACCTCATTTCCTGAAAACGGAAAATCGCAGGAAGACATCCTGGCAATTGCAGACCAGGCTTTGTACCGTGCCAAGGGGGGAGGAAGAAATCTTGTTTGTATTATATAGATATATTTTTAAGGGGTTTACTATGAGATATGTTAAAAGTGGAGCCGTTTTATGAATAATTCAAAACTATTCGAAAAGCTTGGTCAGTTTTTCATGATCGGCTTTAAAGGAAAAGAACCTTCGCCAGAATTCTTGGAATTTCTTTCTGAAGAAAAAATCGGCGGAGTAATTCTCTTTGAAGAAAACTGCGCCAGCTATGATGTTTTAAAAGAGAACATCAATAAGATTAAAGCATCATACCGGGGTATGACTCCTCTGATTGCAGTTGACCAGGAAGGGGGCCGGGTCTGTCGTATTAAAGGCATGCCGGCAGAATACCAGGCGCCGTCGTATTATGCCTCAGGCAATATGCTGGAGAAGTTTGAAGAAGATTATGCCCATTCTGCTTTGTACATGGAATCTGCAGGTATCAGTCTCAATCTGGCTCCGGTCGCCGACATCTTCTTAGATGAAGATAACGATTGCCTTAGAGACCGCTGCTTTGGCAACACAGCCGAAGAAGTTTCTGCTTTTGTGGAAAAGTCTATCGAAGTTGCCCATCGCTCGGGACTGCTTTGCTGTCTTAAACATTTTCCCGGTCTTAGTTCGGCTGATACTGATCCCCACTTGGCTGTCCCGGTAGTGGCTATTGATGAGCCAACCTGGCTTAGCAGAGAGATGATTCCTTTTATGTCCGGTGTGGAAAAAGGCGCTGATTTTGTCATGACCACCCACATGCTCATGCCAGAAATTGATGATAAAATCGTGACAGGATCGGAGATCGTTCTCAATAAACTGCTGCGTGAGCAGATTGGCTTCGAGGGTCCCGTTATTACCGATGCTCTTGATATGCAAGGCGCCGCTGAACTGGGTGAACCGGGAGAAAGAGCCGTTAAGGCCTTTAGCGTCGGTCATGACATTCTACTGTTCGGACAAGACTTTGAAAATACTGTAGAAGCCTTTGATCATTTTGTCAGAGCCTGCCGCGACGGAGAAATTCCAGAAGAGCGGATTGAATCTGCCCAGCAGCGCATTTCCGGAATTAAGCTAAAACTGGACAACAACGTATTACAGTAACATAATGGAGCATGTCGCTGTTGAAACTGATAAACAAAAAATCACTAATTGTTCTGGGATTAAATTCCGGTACATCGGCCGATGGAATTGACCTGGCAGCGGTAAAAATAGACAGGTTGAACGGAAAAGTTTCTGCCAGATTTATTAAGGGAAGTGCCAGAAAATTTTCGCCGGAACTCCGCTTGAAAATAATAGAATTGTCAGAATCACAATCTGTCGTTATGGAAGATATCATAGACACCGACAATCGACTTGGAGAATCTTTCGGCAGAGCTGCCATGTCGTTTTTGAAATCTTTAGAAAAAGAAAAGATCAAGATTGATCTGATTGCTTCACACGGCCAGACTGTGCGTCATCTTCCCGCTCCTGCCTCCAGGGCAAAGAAAAAATGCGGAACTCTGCAAATCGGCTCTCTTGAGATGATTTCAAAAATAACCGGCAAGCTAACAGTCGGGGATTTCCGTCAGGCCGATATTGCTTTAGGCAACGAAGGCGCCCCTATCACGGTAGCTGCTATGAAGAGACTCTTCGCAGCAAAAAACGAATCACGTCTGATTCTGAATATTGGCGGCATCTCAAACTTCTTTTATTTCCCAAAACCTAATTTGGGCTTAAAAGTCAAAGCCAGAGACTGCGGACCAGGAAATTCTCTCTGCGACCTTCTAAGCCAAAGGCTATTTAACAGAAAATTCGATCATAACGGAAAAATTGCCAATAGCGGCAGACCTTCTAAGAAAATTCTTACTTTAATTATGGCCGAACCTTTTTTTAAAGGCAAATATGTCTCGACAGGAAAAGAGATGTTTGGCGAGAGCTTAACAAGTAAAATGACAGCTCTGGCGGCGAAATTTTCGGTTTCAGACAGCGATCTGCTTTCTACCGCAGCAGAACTGACAGTTTTGTCAATAGCACATAGCCTGAAGCCTCTTATCAAAAAAGATAAAAATATTGAGAAATTGTATTTGACCGGGGGCGGTAGAAAGAACAAATTTTTTGTAGGTAGATTAAAGGAACTCCTGCCGCAAACGAAAATTGAGATGGCAGATAAACTCGGGATAGATGCAGACTATATCGAAGCTGCGTCCTATGCAGTGATGGGAGAGGCCGCTCTAAGATCTGAACCGCTGCCAACTTTGTTCACCGGTAAGGACCAGAAACAAATTGCAGTACTGGGTAAAATAGTTCAGCCACCTGTAAGAATTTAAAATATATATGGACTCTAAAAATAAAATATTTCTGGTCTTGAAATTACTCGCCCGTATTACAGCCGGATTATCTGTTATGGTTTTGGTCTGGAGCTGCGGCTCGGTTACCAGCCTTAACAACGAGAGCGGAGGCGGCTATCTCAGAGTTCCTTTCGTGCGAGTTCTCTTAGATGACACCAATAGCTCGGCTGCCATAGGCGCAGTCGGCTCATTTGCGATAGAATGTATCAGTGAAAATGAACAAGTTGTTTACTATTCAAACAGTGACATCACAGCTATAATAGAGAATACTTATCTGGTTGTCAAAACTAACAAAGGGGCGGTTCTTCACGAGGGGTTAAAAGAAGTCAATTTTCTGCCAAGGGGGAAAAACAATCACCTCATGGTAAACAACAAGAAGTACCGGGGTTTGATAAAAGTTCTGCCCAATGGGGGAAATGTTCGGATCATCAATGTTGTTTATATGGAAGACTATCTCAAAGGTGTAGTTCCGCCGGAAATCGGCAAAAGAACAATTGATGAAATCGAAGCTGTCAAGGCTCAGGCTATTGCCGCCAGAACCTACGCCATGGCCCATCTGGGGCAGTACGGCGGGCAGCCTTATGATATTAAATCAAGCATAATTGACCAGTTATATCAGGGTTACGATATAGAGAATAAACTGGTCAACAGCGCCATTGCCGCTACCTCGGGCAAAGTAGTATTCTATAACGATTCGTTTGTGAACGCCTACTACCACTCAACCTGCGGCGGTATGACTGACGATATCGACCATGTCTGGGAACGTAAAGAAACACCGTACCTAAAAGCAGTAGCAGACAGCGGAGCTTGCTCCTGGTCAAAGTATTACACCTGGAAAGAATTTTTTACTGAAAAACAGCTGCGAGGCCGTATTGAACAGTTTTTGTCAAGCGACCGCGGGCGGGATTTCAAAATTCACAGAATCAAGAATATTATAGCCAAAGACCGTACCCCCGGCGGACGAGTCGCCGTGTTGACCATAAAAACTGACAACGACACTTTTAGTTTCAAAAAAGATAGAATACGTTGGGTAATCGGCAGGACCTCAGACCCGGACCTGATACTTCCCTCTGACAGATTCTCAGTCGACATTGAGCGCGACGCCGCCGGATATGTCAGCGGAGTTACTTTCAGAGGACGAGGCTATGGTCACGGAGTAGGCATGTGCCAGTGCGGCGCTATCGGTCTGGCCAGAATTGGCTGGACTTACAGCAATATTTTGTCGCACTATTATACCGACGTTGAGCTTAAAGAATTGTACTAAAACAACGAACAGATGAGAATTTCAATTTCAAATTCCGGATTTACTTTCATAGCAGCTCTCATCCTATTGACATTTATAGTTTCACAAGAGGCACGTTCTCAAAGCCAAACGCTATCTGCAAGCGGCGGCTTGGTGAATTTGTCTGGCGGCCAGAGCACAAAGTTCGCCCTGCAGCCTTCCTTTGGGTTTGGGCTCGGACAGCGTCTTAGCGATAATTGGTTACTGTATCTCGGCTTTTCAAAGCAGACGCTTTACAATGACACCACCGCAACTTCCAGCTTTGCCTTGGGGCAAAATAAAGGTGACGCTACCCTGAAATGGAAGGCAACCCGCCTGTCATTGTCGTTCGACAGATTCTTTGGTCATGCAGAAAACAAATTCAACTTTTCAGCCGGATTAGGCGGCGGTCTTATGGTCTGGGAATTGCTTGATCCTGCCGGTGACACGCTGATTACAGTAACTTCATCAAAGAATCAACCAACCGACTATTCGGCATCAGAGATTTTCCTGACACTTCAGACCGGACTGCATTTTAGTCTCTCGCCCAAATTCAGCCTGACTTTTGCAACAGGTGTTGATTACTTAACGGGAGCCGGTGCCGATTTTGCCGAGCCGATTAAATCTGACAGGGACAGCTGGCAGCTTGGCAGTTCTCTGTCACTTAAGTTCGGTTTCGGAGGGCACACCGATGTTTCATGGCAGCCGGTCCAGCCGATGGCATTGACATCGGATTATTCCGGTGCCAGCGTTAGCAGGGTGATGTCGAGCGTTTCGGTCGATAGTGATCTGGACGGCGTGCCGGATGATAGAGACGACTGCCCCTTAAACGAACCCGGCGTCAAAGTTGACAAAAACGGCTGCCCGCTTGACACAGATTTCGACGGTGTTCCCGACGGTCTGGATCATTGCCCCAATACTGACAGGGACGCAGGAAACCTGGTTGATGTTTACGGTTGTGCTATCGATTCAGATTTCGATGGTGTCCCCGACTTTGTCGATAACTGCCCGCATAATAGGATTGGCGCAAAAGTTAACAGCCAGGGCTGCCCGATAGATACCGACAAAGACGGAGTCCCCGATGGACTTGATGACTGTCCTTACACACTGGGCGGTGTCGAAGTTGACCGCAACGGCTGCATCGACCTGTCGATTATTGATAAGCCGCTGGTTTTAAATATAAATTATCTGCCCGGCTCGTTCGAAGTAGACCCGCACAATATCAAGAAACTAAAACGACTTGCCCGGCTGCTAAATTTTATCGAAGATGTCAGAATGGAAATAAACGGCTATACTGATAATATCGGCACCTCTTTGGCCAATAGAAAACTGTCCTTAAGAAGAGCAGGCAGAGTCAAAGAGTATCTGGTTTCGTACGGCGTTGATTCGGCCAGGTTCAAGCTTTTTGGTCAAGGCGAAACAAATTTTGTGGCAAGCAACAACACTTCCGAGGGCCGCAACAAAAACCGCCGTATTGAAATAGTTTTCTATAAGTAATTAATAAACTTTCTGCTTAAAAAAATGCAGCGCAATTTATACGTCAATGAATCACAAAATCAAAGAAAAAGAACATACGCCGTTGTTGTTTTGCTTCCGCAGCATCTGGATGAACTAATATATCCCATTCGTGAGAAATTCGACCCGGACTACAATAGAGTCCCCGGCCATGTTACAGTTGTCTTTCCATTCGACAGTAAATCATCGTTTAACGAATTGTCTGCTCTCTTAAGTTATCAGCTCCAAAATGTTCAGCCGTTTGAAATTGAGCTTAACTCCATCGGAGACTTCTACCCGCACTCCCCCATAATCTACTGGCAGGTAAAACCTTGTGAAGTACTCCAAAAACTCTACCGGAACCTCCATGCAGAACTTGATTTGCCCATACCCTTTAGCAATTATCTCCCCCATGTAACAGTTGCCAGAGAGATCTCCAGCCATAGAGTAATGCTTGTCAAAGAGAGAATTGTACCCTGTTTGCCACAGGAGAAATTCAAAGTTTTGTCCCTGGACCTGATAATTCCGATAGTCGGAGGCAGGTGGGTTTCAGCCAGAACTTTCTCCCTTGAGCGCTAAGATAACAATCAGCCAGGCATTGTCTTAGAAGAGCGTAGAAATAGCGCTAATTATTTTCTTGCAAAGGTTCGATAATTATAGTAAACTGACCTGATTAAAATGAAGATACTTATTGTCTCCCAACACTTTCCCCCGGAAAAGGGGGCCGTAAGACGAATCTTTGAATTCGCCCGTTATTTTGTCAGCAAAGGTCACGAAGTCTCTGTGCTGACTGCCATGCCCAATTATCCTGACGGTATAGTCCCGGAGGCCTACCGCGGCCGCTTCTATATCAATGAAAAGCTTGATGGTGTTAACATACATCGCAGCTATGTCCTGCCGGCAGCCAACAGCGCTCCCGGTAAGAGAATGATTGGTTTCATTGTCTTTATGTTTACCTCGCTGCTTAACTCAATTCGGATAAGAGAAGATTTCGATGTGGTTCTGGCCACCGCTCCTCCGGTACAGCTGGTTCGAGAAGGAGTGAGTCAACCTCTTTGGATTGATTCGCGATTGATATTATCCAGGCGAGTTGAATCAGGCAGCGAAACCATAGTACAAGGTGTTTGGCTTGATTGGGAAAAAATCAAGCAAACTCTGAGACGCGAAGTAGCTGATTTGCTGCCTCACTTCGATTTGGAGCCGGTCGATGAAAATAGCTCCATTCAGGTTAGCCGGCTCTTGGCCACTTTGCCGGCGCAGCTGGTATTGCCCGAGTTGGCAATGGTCCCTATTGGTCTATCGCCTATTCGCATCTCGCTTATTTTTGCTTGGATATGCCTGTTCATTGCTGCGGGCGCTGTCTGCGTATTACTGCAGGGAGTGGTAACACTAAGCGAACGGCGAGGGGCTTTTGTCTCCGCAGTAACCCACGAGTTGCGCACTCCGTTGACAACATTTCGCATGTATGCAGAAATGCTCTCTGAGGGAATGGTCCCCGAGGCAGAGCAGCGTCAGCGATATCTTGAAACGCTTCGCATCGAGGCAGACCGATTGTCTCATTTGGTCGAAAATGTGCTCTCGTATGCCAGTCTGGAACGTGGCAAGCCTGGCAAAAAACGAGAATTAGTGATGATCGATAACTTGCTCAGTCGCGTCAAATCGCGTTTGGCCGATCGTGCTTCTCAGGACCAAATGGAGTTGGTTGTGCAGGTTGAAGATAACATCTGTTCGTTGCAGCTTTCCACCGACTCGGCAGCGGTGGAGCAAATTTTGTTTAATCTTGTAGATAATGCTTGTAAATATGCCTCCACGGCAAAAGATCGCCAAATTTTTTTGCAAGTTAGTAGGAATTCTGCAGAGATTCAATTTCGAGTGCAAGACAAAGGGCCTGGTATTTCAGCCAGTGAAGCGAAGCGGCTTTTTCGTCCCTTCTCTAAATCAGCACAACAGGCGGCTAGTTCTGCCCCTGGTGTGGGGCTCGGTCTGGCATTGTGCCGACGATTGGCTAGTGCGCTTGGTGGCAGCCTTGTGCTCGAATCGCGCATCGGTGTCGGAGCTTCTTTCTTACTCATTTTGCCTCAATCTAGCGGTAAATCATAGTTGATGTTACAACGAGGGTCGCACCCGTCGGCCGGTATGTTTTTTGTTGTTACTCCACGTTGTTACTGACTATTGATGAATTCAGATCAGCGGCAATTT
>JADFPZ010000004.1 GCA_022562075.1 Candidatus Zixiibacteriota bacterium
TTTTTATCTGTACTATAGTTGTCTGGGGAGCAGCTGAATTTGTGAACACTCCCATGACCTTAACCAGCCGAAAGATTAATCGAAATATCGTGCTAGATGGTCATGCCCACACAATTGAATGGTATGGGGTAGACTCTGTATTGGTACCGGTTATTAGTGGAGACAATTTTGACAACGGCTCTACTAATATTCTCGTTAAGAGTTTTAGAAACCGGCAGCATATTTTCTTTTTGTTTCAATGGCACGATAAAAGCAGGTCGTATAATCGCCAGCTCGTTAAAACTGACAGAGGCTGGATAGAACAAAAATCCGACAGTTCAATTTTTGGAGAGTCTGTTTATTTTGAGGACCAGTTAGCGGTTTCTTTTCATAGGAGCAGTTCGGGCTGCCTGCAAAGCTGTCACCTGGGTAACAGTAAGCAGGCAGGCAAACACTATACAAGTGGAGATACTGTGGACGTTTGGATTTGGAGAGCGCTTAGCACCAATCCGGTTGGTGAGGCAGATGATGGCTGGTGGGCAGCAGCTGCCAATGATTCAAGCGGAGGGATCCGCTTTGATAACTCAGCTGGCGGTGGTTATGCCTCGAACTTAAATCATGAATGGGACGAGCCTTATTTTTTGAGCTATCATCCGGCCTTCAGATACTGGATAGATATGAGATCAAAATATTTTATGCCGTATCGTCCCGGGCTGGACATTTTTGAAATCGGTGCGATTCAACCGGCTGTGGTAAATTTGCCGTTTATGGGAGACCGGGGAGATATCCGTGTCCGGGGAAACTGGGCCAACGGTGTCTGGACAGTAGAATTAATCAGGTCCTTAAATACTGGTTCACCTTTTGATATTGCTTTGATGGGAACTGTCTGGATGAATCTGGCGCCATTTGATAATAGTGAAAAAATGCACAGTTATCATTTCAAGACGATAAAGCTTATTATTGAAAAATGACATAAATCTTATTTGAGAAAAGGACCGGTTTTGATACCGGTCCTCTCATCATGAACTACTCTTGAAAATCATTACTGGCAAGTTCCTGTTTGAGCTGTCTGGCTTTGGTGACTAAGTTCATCAATTCCAGCACATCGTCCTGGCCGGTTTGATTGTAAACATCACCCGCCAGTGAAAGAACATCGTCCAAATCCGATCCTCTGGCCCAATAAGATTCACGCATTATTTCAGAAAATTCTGCAGCGGCCGCAGCCAGTTTGTAGTCAGGGCTCGAGAAAGCAAAGTTGCGGTCGAATATCTTGGTTTCGATCGGCCGGTTTATCTCTTCTACAAAACCTGTTTCCGGGTTTTTGTAACGAATATAGATTTTGCCAATCTGTTCTTTGTGGGCATCCTTATTGAACTTAATTTCGTACAGAGCCGTGACACTATGGCCGGAGCCGACTTCGCCGCCGTCTTCGTTATCATCGCGAAACTTGTTGTCCTCTACGTCGCGGTTCTCGTAACCCAAGAGACGATAGCTGCGGACAACTTCAGGATCAAAATCTACCTGAATTTTAACGTCACGGGCAATTACCTGCAGTGCACCTGTGAGGTTATCGGTGAAGACTCTTCTGGCTTCGGCGATATCATCGACATAAGCATAATAGCCATTGCCTTTGTTACCGAGTTTCTCCATCAGTACGTCATTATAGTTGCCCATGCCAAAGCCAATGGCGGAAAGAGTGATACCCCGGTCGGCCTGTTTTTTGATTCGTTTGAGCAGTTCATCCGCTCCTGTAATGCCAACATTGGCAACGCCGTCGGAACAAAGGATAATGCGGTTTATTTTGTTTTTGTCGAAACAGCGCGATGACATTTCATAGGCTAATCTCAAACCGGCATCGCAATTGGTAGAGCCAGCCGACTGCAGTTTTTCTATCGCCGATAGGATTCTTTCTCTGTTTGCAATTGAGGTTGGCTGCAAATGTACTCTGCCGGTTGAGCCGTAGGTGACTATCCCAACTCTGTCATTGCGATTTAGTTTGTTGACTAACAGCCTTAGCGCTTTTTTGACAAGCCCAAGTCTGTTTTCGCGCGACATAGAACCGGAGATATCAATGACAAAGACAAGATTAGCAGGTTTGCGGTTCTCTTCGCTTATTTTTTTGCCTTTGATACCTATGCGGAGCATCTGGCTGTTCTGACCAAACGGCGACCGCGAGCCCTCGAGATAAACGGCAAAAGTTTCTTCTTCAGGCGCCTTATAATTGTAACTAAAGTGGTTGACAAATTCTTCGGTTCTGACGGCATCTTTCTCGGGCAGGTTGCCCCGCTCCAGATAAGCGCGCGCCAGAATGTAGGAAGCGTCGTCGATATCAACTGCAAAAGTAGAAAAGTGGTCGTCTTCGGTATCGACAAACGGATTAACGCCGTAGTTTTCAAAAAACATAGCGTCATAAGGCTTGCCGTTGACAATAGCAGTGCCGCCATGAGCGGGCGGGAAGGGGAGACCTCTTTCAAACTGTAAACTTGGAGCCGAAATATATATATTTGATTTTCGCGACAAGAGCCCAGCTCCTACAATAATAGCACCTTGGTTGGATGTTTCGAACTTATCCATGAGGTCTGCTTCAGCTGAAACTACAATTTTCTCTTCTAATTCTTTGGAATTCAAGGTAAGAGCAGTTTGAATTTCGTTAGTTGAAGCAGCAGTCACTACGACTTTTCTTAGTTCAAGTGTTTGAAAACCAATACTTGAAATTCGAAGGGTGTAGTTTCCCGGCGGAACTTCTTTAATTAGAAAATTACCTAAAGAATCGGTGACCGCTCCTCGGTTTGTGCCGACGACCAAAACTGTGGCCCCTGCGATGGGCAGGTTGGTCTGGCTGTCTACGACCGTTCCGGAAATTTGTCCGGTCGCTTCTGCCATTATAATAGCGGCGGCTATCAGGGAGAATACGGCAAGAATAGCCAGGGTTAATTTGATGTTGTGGCGCATAATCCACCTCCTGCGAAAGATTAAAGTTTTGTACTTCTGAGGGGATTACAACCAACAGACGGCTTTCTTCCATTGGATGCGCAAAAAATAAAATTTATTTTATGATGAAAAATCAGGAAAGCGCAGGATTTAAGGGAAAATACCCAGCTCTTTATAAGAAACTGCTATTTTATCAATAGAATTCATGAAAGCAGCAGTTCTTAAATCGACTTTATTTATTCTGGCAGATTCATGTATCTGATTGTAGGCCTGAATCATAGTTTCTTCAAGTCCCGATCTTACCAGATCCAGTTCATCGGCTCCGGTGGCAACTTTGCTGATAAGAGATTGTTCGAATTTTTTTCCGGTGATACTTTCAACAGATTTCAAAATGTTCGTGATCATTGACTGGTCAAATCTTTTTTCCATCCGTCCAAAACGTACGTGGGACAAGTTTTTTATCCACTCGAAATAAGAGACAGTAACACCGCCGGCGTTTAAGAACATGTCCGGTAAAATATAAACTCCTCTTTCAAGTAGAATTTCGCTGGCAGTAGCGGTGGTTGGGCCGTTGGCCGCTTCTGCAACGATTTTTGCCTTAATATTCGGTGCATTGATTCGGGTAATCTGGTTTTCTAATGCTGCTGGCACCAAAATGTCACAATCGAATTCAAGCGCCTGACTCGGATCTTCATACCCTTCGGCTCTGGGAAAGCCCTGCGTCTTGCCAGTCTCCTGACGGTAGGCCATAAGTTTTTCGATGTCAATGCCGTTTGAATCATAAAGTGAGCCGTCGTATTCGGCAATGCCGACTATTATTGCCCCGGCTTCCTGCAAGAATTTGGCGCTATGATATCCGACATTTCCCAGTCCCTGTACTACCACTCGCTTGCCATCAATACCATTGGACAGTCCCAGCTTTTTCATCTCTGCAGTATGCTGACAGGCTTCGCGTATTCCGTAAAAGACTCCCAGGCCGGTTGCTTCGGTTCTGCCCCGAACACCGCCCTGGGATACAGGCTTGCCGGTAACACAGCCGTAAGCGTTCATGTCATCCCCTTTCATAGCCAGATAAGTATCTAAGATCCAGGCCATTTCTTTTTGGCCGGTGCCGTAGTCAGGGGCGGGAACATCTATAGATGGTCCGATAAAATTTTTCTTAATCAGTTCATAAGCATAACGCCTGGTGAGTCTCTGCAGCTCCGGTTCTGAATACTTGTGGCGGGCAATTTTTACGCCGCCTTTTGAGCCTCCGAAAGGAACATCTACTATGGCGCATTTATAAGACATCAGCGCCGCCAGCGCCATAACTTCGTCTTCAGTTACATTGGCGGCAAAGCGAATGCCTCCCTTGCCGGGAAGTTTATGATGGCTGTGCTCGGCCCGCCAGGCTTCGACAACCTCTATTTCACCATTATCCAGCTGCACCGGAAATTTCATGTGATAGACGCTGTTGCAGGCTTTTATCTGTTTGAGAAGACCTTCGGGGTGTTTGGTAAGAGTGGCGGCTTTATCAAAATTCTTGTTTACCTGTTCAAGGAAACTTGGCTCTTGAAAAGATGTCTGTGGTTCGGCTACAGTTGTCATAATTTTTCCCAACTTCAGGGGACAAACATATGTATGCTTATCGGTAAAACAAAGAGATAAATGACGAAAGATTAGAGAAAGTCAGGCTTTTGGCGCTGCGATAGCAGGAAGCAAGAACACAGGTATTGCAAGGCTTTTGAGAGACAGGGTTTTACTGCTCCAGCCTCGGTTCTGCTGAAAGAGAGTTTTCAGATAATCCCAGCAGAGAGCGGATTTTGGCCGTTATTTCAATAGCATAAGAGAATACCAGCGGCGTCAACAGCAAGGTTATGACTGATGACAGAGCCAGCCCGCCGATTACGACTGCTCCCAGGCCGCGGTATAATTCCGACCCCGCTCCCGGCATAAGTACCAGGGGCAGCATGCCAAAGGCTGAAGTGGCTGTTGACATAAATATCGGGCGGACCCGGACTCTCACAGATTCTTTTACAGCTTCTCTTTGATCCTGCCCTTTCCGAATAAGGTGCAGGGCGTGGTAGACTATCAGAATTGAGTTGTTTATAACAGTACCGACTAATATCACAAAGCCCAGCATTGTCAAAATATCCAGCTGCAAGTTAGAATCAAACAGCTGCACAATCCGAAGACCCAATACACCGCCGAAAGTGGCCAGTGGTACGGTGACCATGATTACCAGGGGATAAGTAAACGATTGAAACAGCGCCGCCAAAAGCAGATAGGTCAAAAGTATGGCTAATAAGAAATCGGTAACGAGTTCACTTCTGAGTTTTGATAAATCGTCGGCAGTCCCGGCCAGCTTAATATCATACAAACCGCCAATCTGGCCTTCTTCTCTGAGGGGGTCAATAATCTGTGTTCGTACCGAGGCGATGGCGTCTTCTAAAGCAATATTATCGGGCAGAGTAGATTCGATTGAAACCGCTCTTTGTTTTTCTCTATGATTTATCTGTACCGGCCCCTGATGCATCTCTATTCTTGAAACATCGCCGACAGTTATTACTCTACCGCCGGAAGTAGCCAGCGGTAATTGTGCTATATCCTGGGTATGGCGGGTCCAACTGTCGTCCCCTTTTAATATCAGATCAAGTTCGCGTCCCTGATGGTAGTACTCGCTTACTCTGGCGCCATCAACCAGCGCATTTACCGCCTGCCCGATTTCACTGGCGCTAAAGCCGGCATCGGCAGCGCGTACCCGGTCGGGGTATATCCTTACTTCCGGATTTCCTAAATCCAAGCCCGGTATTGGCCGTGATTGTGCGCCCGGCACAACCTGCCCCATTTTCCTGAAAACCTGACCTGCAATAGCCAGAACTTTATTTAAGTCCGGTCCGGTGACATCAAGACGGATAGAGCGGGTACCGGCAAAACCACGCGAGAAAAGTGACCTCTGGTTAGCAAATCCATAAGTGCCCGGAATTGAAAAAATAGCTTTGTTGGCAACCGGCACAAGTTCTGAGCCTTTGCTTTCATCTCTGGACCTCAGGCCCATAAAGGCCATGTTGGAAAGAGCAACGTAAAAGAAATTATCGATACCGCCTCCCGGCAGATCCTCAGCTTCAGCAGCATCTGTTTCCCAGAGATATTTCAGGTTAGATTCAATATTTTTTCCGATTTCTGTCATTTCATCCATATTATATCCTGGAGGAGGGATAATGACTCCAAAGACAAAATTCTGGTTGCCATTGGGGAGATATTCCGCCGGGGGCAGCAAAAGCCAGGAAAGCCCCAGTGAAAAGAATATGATACCTGAAGTTGTTAGCAGTCGTCGCATCGGCGCGGCGTTGATGAAATCAACAAACCCGGCAATTTTATTGGCCAGCCGGCCAAGTCTGGTCTGGTTGGGGTCTTTGCTTTTCATGCTATCGGCAATTTTTAAAAATCTCGACGAAAACGACGGAATCACAGTCATTGAAACGACCAGCGAAACAGTAATGGCACTGCAGAGAGCAATGGCAATATCACGGAAAAGCTGACCGGCACGCTCCTCGATAAACAGCACCGGCAGGAAAACAGCAACAGTTGTAACAGTTGAAGCGAATATGGCTCCCCAGACTTCGGTGGTGCCATCGAGCGCCGCCTGCCAGCGGTTTTTACCCATTTGCATATGCCGGTAAATATTTTCAAGCACTACAATGGCGGCATCGACCACCAAACCTACCGCAAAGGCCATCCCTGCCAGAGAAATGACATTGATTGTCCTGCCGAACAAGGCCATTGTCAAAAATGTAGTAATAATTGAAATCGGTATTGAGATAGCTACTACCATAATCGAACTCAAAGAGCGCAAAAACAGAAAGAGAACAAGAATAGCTAAAAAGCCGCCGAGAAAGATATTGGTGAAGACTAAGTCGATAGCCGAGTTGATGTAAACAGATTCGCGGTATACGTTTTCAATCCTGAGTCCTCTCGGCTCCATGATTTCTTTGTTGATGAGTTCCATTTCTTCAATGAGGCCGCTTAGCACTTCCAGAACATTGGCACCGACCTGACGCTGAGCATTGAAGGCCATTGATGGTTTACCCAGATGCCGTACCAAAGCTCTCGGTTTTTCGTAAGCAAGTGTTACGGTGGCGATATCGCCGACTCTGATAGGCACGTCATTGCGAACGGTGATTACAGTTTGCTCGACATCTTCAACGCTGTCATAACGGGAAATAGTTCTGACAACATAGCGGCGCTTGCCTTCGCTAAAGTCTCCCGCAGATATATCTCTGTTTTCTGCTCTCAGGGCACTCTGCAGCTGCGATATGGTAATGCCGGATGAGGCCAGCTGTCCCGGATCAAAGGTAACATGAAGTTCCCGCTCCAGTCCGCCAAACAGGTTTATCCGCGACACCCCGACGACTCTTTCCAGGCGCGGTTTAACCAGATCATCAATCATGCTGTAGAGTTGGGGGACATAGACGCTGTCGCTCTCGGATTTAATTACGAACCAGGCTACTGCACCTTCGAACCTGCCTGAGGAGCTTATAATCGGCTGGTCAGCATTCTGCGGATAAGATGGCACTTCGTTGAGCTTATTGGTAACTCTTACCAGTGCTGCTGAAATATCTGTGCCGACCGGGAATTCCATGGTTACGACGCCGTTGCCGTCGCTTGATTCGGAATTCATCTGCAGCACACCCTCAATAGATTTGAGGTATTCTTCCTGCTTGTTGATAATTTCCTTTTCGATTTCTTCAGGGGAGGCACCGGACCAGTTAGATGTGACCGTTATAATCGGGCGTTCAACTTCGGGCGTAAGCTGTACCGGCACTTTACTCAGCGCCACAAATCCAGCCAGAACAGCTATGAGTACTCCGACAATAACTGTTACAGGATATTTGATAGAAGAATTAATTAAGCTCATCTAATTAGTTTCCGGATATGAAATTATGAATCGTCTTCTTGCTGTCCGTTTTCAGGTGCAGATTGTGGCGGGGGACCATCGGAAGTCTTTACCGGGCTTCCGGGGAAAATTCTTTCATTGCCTCTGACTACTACCGTCATGCCCTCGGTCAAGCCGGGGCCTTCTACTGCAATTTTTTGTCCCTTGGTCGACGATGTTGAGACAGAAATAGAGGCTGCTTTTCCCTCGTTGATGGTATATATCATAGTTTGATTTCCCTGCCTGACGATGGCATCTTTGGAAACAGCCAGACTTGAAAATGTTTTGTTAAGCGAAAGGGTGGCACGTACCAGCATGCCGGCACCAAGGCGCCCCTGGCTGTTGTCTACAGCTACAATAACCGGAAAAGTGTGTGTTGCCGAAGTAGCATTCGGAGCTATGCCTGTAACAATTCCTGTCATTGGAGTGCTTTCTTTGGCTGAAGTATAAATTGTAACCTGGGTTCCAGTCCGCAGGTGCCCAAAATATCGCTCTGGCAGGTCAAGGTTGATCTTAATCTTAGAAAGTTGGGTCATCTCAAAAACAGGTGAGCCTTCTTCGACCCATTCCCCAACTGCAGTCAGCTGGTTGCCGGTGTAACCGGAAAACGGCGCCCGTATAGTGCAGTCGGCCAGGTCATGCGCCAGTCTCTCTTGTTCTGATTGTAACTGATTATATTTTTCGTTGGCGATAGCGGCCATCGCCCGGGCGGAGTCAATTGCCAAATCAGAAAGCATTTTTTTGATATACAGGTCTTCCGCTCTTTTTGCTATTTTTGTAACCAGTGCCGCCCGTATTTTGGCCTGGTTAGCTTCGGCAGTCTTGGCTTTGTACGAAAGCGCTATTCGGGTGGTATCAAGCTGCACCAGAGCGTCCCCTTTACTCAGACGGTTACCTTCGAGCGCACTTATTGAAACTACCTGTGCCGATACTTTTGAAACCACTCTGCTTTGAAAGAGAGCTTCAGTTCTGCCGACCAGAGTTATCTGGTCATGGAAATCAAGCCGTTCTACCTTTTCGGTGACTACCAGGGTTGGAGGCATTTGCTGGGCAGAGGCAATAGACTGAAAAACGAGCAAGGCAATTGATATTGTGAAGCGCAATTTATTCATTTATTCAAAATCCCTTTTACTTTCTGAAACCCTATTAATATGAATCGGCATTAAATGTTTAAACGCTTAAACTGTCAAATTGTTTTCAATATACTACTTTTTCAGGCATATTGGGTATCACAGAATTAAGTATAATTCCTAAGATGCTAAAAATCTCTTTAGGAATTGCAACTACTGGCGGTTTGAAGGGTTCAATAATCTTACTGGACATATTTGGCTAAATATTGCATTTGCAGAGGAATCGAGATGAAATTACCGGCCCGGGGAAAGAATAATATTCGTTTTCCTATTCTTTACATACTAGCAGCTTTACTTTTATTCGGAAATTCTGTTCAGCCGAAGCCTGTCCAGGCAGGGCATGTGGAAGCTGAGCTTATATCTGAAATTAGCTCTATTGTCCCCGGTGAACCGTTTTGGGTGGCCTTGAAGCTCAGGATGGATGATGACTGGCATATTAACTGGTCAAATCCGGGTGATTTTGGGCTGGCCCCGACTATTGCCTGGCAACTTCCGGAAGGATTTAAAGCAGGAGAAATCGAGTGGCCTATTCCTGAGCGCCTGATATTTTCTCCGTTTGTAGGTTATGGCTATGAAGGAGAGAAAATTTTGCCGGTTAAGATCAGCCCGCCGAACTCTGTTTTACCGGGAACTGAGATCAGAATCGAAGCTGCCGCTGACTGGGTTGTCTGTGGCGAAGTCTGTATTCCAGGGGAAGCCAAATTGTCTTTGGAGCTAGATGTTATAAAGAGTTCTCCACTGCCGGATAAAAATTGGGTTCAGTTGTTTGAAAACTTTAGAAACGAAGCGCCTCAAGTGGACAGCTCGTACAGAGTCAGTTCTAAGCTGACCGAAAAAGCTTTGTTCATTTCGGTCGCTGTAAATTCATCTAATAAGATGCAGATAGACAGCCTCATTTTTTTCCCCAAATTTAATGGGCTTATCAATAACGCTGCTTCTCAAAAACTGTCAAAAGATGAATCTGGTTACGTTCTTGAAATAGAACGCGACCCGCTGGGCGTTACTCCACCGGAAAGACTTAAAGGAATTTTGGTGCTGCGAAAAAACAATGGCTCAAAAACAATAAAAACGAATTTCAAATTTGATGTTCTTTTAAGAAAAAATTAAATATCTAAAAATTGTTATATGTAAAGAATAAACTGCATAATTGAAACCCCGCAATCTATGTGGTTAAAATTTAATCGGGAATTGAGGAAGAAAAAAGAAGAATGAAAAAGTTTTTAGGAATAGCGGCTCTGGCAGCGATGTTATCGCTTGTTATTGCAATTTTTGCTTTATCCCAGAGCAGTAAAGAAGAAAAAGTGGAAGTTACTGTAACTGCAGCGATAGGCGAGCCCGCCCCGGATTTTAAGCTCAGCAGTGCTATTGGCAAAGAGCATTCGCTGTCTGACTACAAAGGCCAGTGGGTTGTCTTAGAATGGATAAATCTGCAGTGCCCATTTGTGCTCAAACATTATAATTCAAAAAACATGCAGACACTCCAGCAAACTTACGCCAAGAAAGAAGTTGTCTGGCTCTCCATCTGTTCGTCTGCTCCCGGTAAGCAGGGGAATTTTTCAGGTGACGAGCTGACCGCCAAAATAAAAGAAATTAGTTCCAACTCCACTGCCTACCTGATTGACGGGGATGGAAAAGTAGGCCTCAGCTATGGCGCTAAAACGACGCCTCATATGTTCATTATCAATCCTAAAGGTGTCTTAGTTTATGCCGGAGCCATAGACGATAAGCCATCAGTAAAACTGGAAGATGTTAAAGGCGCTGCAAACTTTGTGTCGGCAGCACTTGATGCCGGACTGGCAAAAAAAGAGATAAAGGTGAGCAGTACGGTTTCATACGGCTGCAGTGTTAAATATTAAGAGCAGTTCAAAAAAGCCGCCCTATTTTTCTCGAGGGCGGCTTTAAGCATCAGTAATTTCTTTTATTGGCAACCCGGGACTGGCGGCGGTCCTCCCCGGAAAATGAAGTCTACCATATATGTCAGATCTAAAATGTTTACGGGACTGCAATCACCGTTCATGTCTCCGATAAATGCTGGCGTAACTCCCGGCCCGCCTCTGAAAATGAAGTCCACAAGATAGATCAAATCAAGAATATCCACATTGTTGGAGTGATTGACGTCACCCGGTGTCCAGGTCCAGAAAATAAGAACATTAGAGGGTGGGCTGCTAAGATTTGTATTGTCTTTAGCAATTACCCTCCAAAAATATTCCTGTGCCAAATCCAGCGAGTCGGTCAAGGTGTAGCTGCTTGATGGAATATTGAAATAGTTGGTTGCCGTCAAAAACAAGGCATCTTTTGCAATAGTCAGTTTATATGTGATAGTGTCAAAGGGATTGGCATCAGTCGACGAAGTCCAGTCGAATGTCGGCATAAGATCAAACAAAGCGTAGCCGCCTGTATCAGCAGGTGTCAAAGCAATTGGAGCAGAGGGAGCAACAGGAGTATTTTGGACTTCAAAAGTTTCTACAACAGAGTAATCTGAGAATTCAAAAAAGTCGCTCGATTTTGAACGCCACCAATAAACAGTTTCGTAATTCAGATTTATGCTGACTGTCCAGCCGGTAGAATCCACAGACTCCGGGGTGGTGGAATCAGACGCCACCAGAGTAGTAAGAGCGATGTCGGAGAACACTTCAAATATGTAAAAAAGCTGATCGCCTTCGCTATCCACAGAATTATTTACAAATAGGGTTGGCTTTCTGGGTGTAATTTCGCCTCCGACCGGGTGTTTGAGAAGTGGAGCCTGGGGAGGCGAATTCATTCCAAAGGTATCATAGTACCAGTCTGACCAGTTAGTGCCATTTTTGACTCTCACTCGTACGTAGTATGTTGTTCCGTCAACCAAGGTGGCACCAGCATAGACCACAGTAGTATCGGAGCTGGCAACCTCTCCGGGATCCCACATTTCAGCAGTGCCCCAGTCATTATCTGAGCCAATCTGTAGTTGATACATGTTTTGAGCGTCATAGGGATAGCCCATGCTTGCAGACCAGCCCAGAGTTGGAGTATGATTAAGAACGTTGTTTTGATTCTCACCAATTACAAAAAAAGACTGAACGATACGAGGAGTTGTACTGTCCGGAGAGTCAAATAGCCAGAACATTATCCGGTTAATCAAAGTGTCTTTTGGCAGCCAGGATCCGCCAACATTGTCCTGAATAGCCTCAAAAGGAAAGCTCAACAGGACAGATTTGTAGGACCCGAAGTAACTGATAGCAGCTGAAGGTATAGGGCTTCCCGATGTAAAGCTCAAGAATGCCTCACCGCTTTCTACCGGGGCCATAGTTTGTCTGACGTCGGCGAAAGGAGCAGTGTGGGGAGCCTTATATTTTGAGTTATCGCCAAGCAGACTGCCGGTGACACCGCGTATATTTTGCTGGGTAATGGTGCCATCGTACGTGGCTTTGAAGTAGTCGTGCATAAAAGCAGAGTCGAGATTATCCAGTTGAGAGATTCCAGAAGTAGTGGACAAGAACAGGTTCCCACCGCCATCCATAAACTGTTTCATTGCCAGAATGTCGCCCGTAGTAAGTACATTGCTGGCATATTCGCCGGTGTGCCAGAAGACCATCGGATAGTTGCTTAAGTCAGAACCGCTCGGAGAGCCGCTGGTCGACTTGTTCCAAATCTTATAAGGCATACTAAAATGCTGAAAGACGTTGGTGAAGCTGGTGTCGTGTGAGTTACCGCGGTCATCGTCAACAATAAGAACCCGCGGAGTGCCTACGGCATATGTGAACTGGAAAGACTTAGTGAACTCAGAGCTTCCGGGAGTTGTTGACAATGAATCCGCTGTGATGGTTACGGTAAAACTATCAATAACAGCCTGAGCAGAGTCGTCTACTACGAACTTAATAGGATTAAGACTATTAGATACAACAGAAGACATCAAATCTCCGTCCATGGGGACATCGTTGTCAAGAAAAGTAATGTAGGGGTTGCTGGTAGAGAGTGTCAGAATTGGATTATAGGCAGATAACATCAGATTTTTTACTGCGGCAGTAAACAATATTGTATCACCGGGGTCGAGATCACCGTCATCATCCCCTAAAGGTACCGGGTCTTCAAAAAGTATTGAATCAGCTCCGGACAGCTCCAGATATGGGCGCGACCATTCTATGTCCAAATCAGCGTAAATAATCGAATCATTATCAGTTATTTCCCAGACTGCAATGCCAGTCTCGCTATCAAAAGCATTGGTGTGACTGTTTGGAGTTGTTAGATCGTGGAATTCTCTGACATTTTCGCTGCCGGGGAAAGGATCACCGAAATCTCCACCGTTGCCAGAACTGAGGTTTAAGTCATAGTTACCGTCAGCCTGTTCTACATCGACGAAATATCTTTCGTGATTGATGTTGGAGCCGTAAACAGCATAATCAACATGGTAGATAAGCAGGCCGGAGCCGGGCAGACCAACATCAAATCCGTATTTCTGCCTGTTTTCTACAAACCAATACTCGTTGGGCAATGAGACGCCATTGCTAAGTCGGTATATCACCGGATTGTGTTCAACAGCAGGAATTGAGACGTTTTTTAGATTTGAGGTAACGTCGACCACGTTTACAAATCCCAGATCATATTTGCACCAGGCATCAAAATGTGCCGGTTGTATACCGGAATTATTCCAGGTGCCTCCCGCCATCATCGACCAGGCACCGATGCCGAAAGCTGAGCCAGGGTCATTACTAACATCGTATAAATCTGGTAGTCCCAGAAAATGGCCGTATTCGTGGCAGACTACACCTATAGTTGTCGGTCCGGTGGAGTATTCTTCTGGGTTTATGTTGTAATTTGAAATGACCACTCCGTCCAAATTGAGCGACGGGCTGATTGTCCAGGCGTGAGACCAGATTCCATACGCTCCGGTTTCTGCTCCTGCACCGGCATGCATAACAATTACGCCATCACAAAAGCCGTCATTATCGGAATCGTAATCAGCAAAGTTCGCACCGGCAGAATCTGCCATCAAGATGGCCCCGCGCACCATCGCCCGAACCTTGGTGTTTAAGCCGTCGTTGGGTTCTACATAGTAGGCATAGGTTTGCGGCATTCTATACCAGCCAAAGATGTCTCCTTTAATATAGAACATGCCGTAGGAGTTTTCGAGATAGAAATCTGTCATTGAACCGAACGGCATGGTGACGGAATCTATGTCACGATTTGAAAAAAGAATAGAGTCAAACATGCTGGGAGTTACCGCTACAGCCTGATCCTGCCACTGGTGATCGATAAAATCAACGAGTATAGTGATGACACTGATGGTATCTACGACCCGTTCTCCGCTGGCAAGCCGCTGGCGCAATTCTTTGGGGTTAATGATTCTATGCTCCGACGGGGCACATCCTCCGGCATTTTTAAATGCCTGCCAGTTTTCGACTTTTTGCTCCCAGACTCCCTGTTTAATCCATTCTATTTTTGCGTCAGGGTGTGGAGGAATCGCCATAGATGCTGTTGCCGCAAACAAGGTGGACAAAAAAATACAAAGGGCTATAGTCAATCTGTTATTTTGTCTAGTCATTTCCAGCTTCCTCAAATTCCTTTTTAAAAATGTCGCTTTTAACAAGTATAGCATTGATATAATTGACATAAAGCAAAATAATGCTCCAGAGCTACAGTTCCTAAAGATAAAATAATTGCTGTAGTCGCTCATTTAATCAGCTGTCTGCAAATTAGTCGTTTTCAGAGACCACCAAGGCAGTCCCTTATTTTAGAAGTATCTATCGGCGGTTAAATAAATACCGAGTAATTCCAAATTGAATATAACAAATTTTGGCTGTTCTCCAAATAGAGTTATTACAATTCGCAGACAGGTTGACTTAAGGCCGGAATCCCCTGATATTAGCGATTCCAAAGACAAATCAGGAGAAAACTTGAAAATATCAAAGCTAAAATTATCAGGACCCAAAAACGCCTGTTTCGGCTATCCGCTATTTTTGGCCATAGGACTGCTGTTTCTGGTGTCTGCGAGCTCCAGAGCCGGCACTAAAATCAACGTTTTGTTAGATGCGACTGAAATCAGCCGCAAAATAGTTCACAGCAAGCTAATAATAGAATCGGATTCATTCACAAGATCACTGTTATATCCCAAATGGATACCCGGTATACACGCCCCCAGAGGACCTGTTCAAAATATTGCGGGGCTGACAATTGCTGATTCCAAGGGGAATCGATTAAAGTGGAAAAGGGATCCTCATGAAGTTTACAGGCTGTTTATTGAAAGTGAGACGTCAAATCTACCGATTTCGGTAAATTTGAGCTATATCTGCAATCAGCCCTCGACAAATTCCAGAGGAGTAGACAACTTTGGTACTCCAGAGCTGGGAGTGATTAACTGGAATACTGTGGTGGTTTATCCAGAAGGTTTGCCCGTAGCAGAAATAACTGTAAATGCCGGAATAATCTTGCCAGAGGGCTGGGGCTTCGGGACGGCCCTCCCCTTTAATAAGCGCAAGGGAGATACGGTTCTGTTTAAGCCGGTGACTCTTGAAGAATTTTTGGATATGCCGCTTATTTGCGGCAGCAATTTTCAGACTATAGAGCTGTTAGAAACTGACCTGGCCAAATATTTTCTGCATTTAGCTGCTGACGATTCGGCTGATCTGCCTCAAAACGATTCTATTTTTATTCCTTTCAGGAATATGATTTTGGAGGCTGAAGCTTTATTCGGCAGGACTCATTTTAATGAATATCATCTGCTTTTGACCTTAAGCAAAGTAGTGCCAAGATTAGGCCTGGAGCACCGCAATTCGAGTCTTAATGCCGTCAAAGCTAATGAACTGCGGGAAACCAAATGGAAAGATAAGAGAACGCCCTATCTTATTCCGCATGAATTTGCCCACGCCTGGTGCGGAAAATACCGCCGCCCCGAAGGAATGCTGACTACGGATTTCATGGAAGATAAGAACACTAATCTGCTTTGGGTTTACGAGGGCCTGGACCAGTATCTTGGCTATGTGTTGGCTGTTCGCAGTGGATTTGTGCCGCTTGATGAATTCAAAGAAAGAATGGCAAGCACGCTGGGCGGATTCATAAATAAGAAGGGACGACGCTGGAGACCCTTGCAGGATACGGAAGTTGCTGGGTATACCTTGCGCGGTGGTTCGAACAGCTGGTCATATTTAAGAAGAGGTCAGGACTACTACGCCGAGGGAGCAATGATCTGGATGGAGTTTGATTCCCGTATCCGCAATGCCACCAATAACGAAAAGAGTCTCGATGATTTTTGCCGGGATTTCTTTTCTGCCGGAGACCCGCTGGAGCATGCCGTTCCTTTTGGTCTGGGTGAAATAGTGGCCAGACTTAATAATCTGGTGGAGCTTCCCTGGGACTCTTTAATTGACGCCAAAGTGTATCAGGTTCAGCAGGAATATGAACCGGAAGTTGCCCGCTATGCCGGTTACCGTCTGGAGTATACCGACCAGAAGTCGGACTACCTTAAACAGACTGAAAAACGGTACAAAACAACTTCGCTATATGAGTCGCTGGGTTTCGCTATAAACAGCAGTAATAAAATATCTGATATAATACCTGAAAGCCTGGCAGACAGTGCCGGGATGTATCCGGGGATGGAGATAGTTGGAGTCAACGGCAAGAAGTATTCCAAAGAGAGATTAACAGATGCTGTCAAGCAAACCAAAGAATCTGGCTCAATTATGTTTCTTACTTTAGCCGGCGATGAATTTAGAGAAATAGAGATCATCTATGACAAGGGCCTGCAGTACTATATTTTGACTCCCTTAGAAGGGTTCCCGGACAGGATAAGCGATATCATGAAACCGGTTGTGACCGCTGAAATTGATGAGTAGAATTATTCTTACTTCTGTAAATCCTGAGTGATAAAACAGTTCAGTAAATTTTTGGTTTCGCTTTTAGCGGTTCTATTGGTAGCAGGACCAGCTGCTTCAACAGAGCCGTATTGGCAGCAAGAAGTAAACTACTCAATAAATGTAACGGTTAAAAAAGATAACCGCACTATTTTTGGCACAATCGCGATTGAGTATATCAACAACTCACCGGATTCTCTTGACAGATTGTATATTAAAGCCTTTCCCAATGCTATTCAGAAAGATTCATACGCCGACTACAAGCGGCGTTCTATGAATGATTACTCTTTTGCCGGACTGGAGCGGTCTCAGGAAGGATCTCTGGAACTAATTGAAATTGGTTCAGAAAAATCAAAGTATTTTTCTCTTGAAAAAGACAACACGATTTACACAGTATATCTGACTGACAAGATTGCGCCGGCTGCTACTTTTAATATTTCATTCGAATTCAAAACGGTCCTGCCCAGTCCACATAACCTTCGTATGGGTTACACTCAGAAGACTACCAAGGCCGCTTACTGGTATCCACAGGTCTGTGTGTATGACCGGAAGATGGGCTGGGTGAATTCTCAATATATTGGCTGGGGTGAAACTTACGGCGATTTTGGAGATTTTGATGTCAGGATCAAAATTTCTGAAAACCAAGTAGTGGCTGCTTCCGGTCTGCTCATAAACGAGCAGGAAGTTCTGCCCGATTCTTTGCGCTCCCTGCTGGATATAAAAAATTATTTTGCTAAAAAAAGTGAATGGCCCAAACTGAACTTTGATGAAAACAAGACCAAAACCTGGCACTATTTGGCTGAAAGTGTTAATGACTTTGCTTTTACTTTTTCCGAGGACTTTTGCATTGACTCTGATACTGTAAAGGGAGTAGAAGTTGTCGCCTATCCTCTGAAGCACAAGGCAAAAAGCTGGGAGCGGGCTGTTGAAATAGGCAAACAGTCGATAGTTACATTTTCAGAACTTATTTTTCCCTACCAATGGCCGGTAATGCGAATCTGCGATGCTTTCTCCGGTATGGAATTCCCTATGATTACCAATTGCAGCGGCGGCGGACCTTCGCCAAGGTTTGCGCTTTTATTGTATCATGAAATAGGCCATCAGTGGTTTATGGGACAGGTTGGTTCCAACCAGCTCGATCGGCCATTTCTCGACGAAGGTTTTACCACACATTTAGAGCATATTGCGATGGAAAAGTATCTGGGTCGTGAGGGAAACTACGATTATTTCACCAACTGGTATCAAAAGAAATTTTCACCGCCAACAGAAGACCGCCACCAGCGCGGGTTCAGACAATTACTACTGCTGATGAAACTCGGTTTTGATAAGCAGATGGTATTCTCCTATGACCGCGGTGAAGAATACTTCCCCTATCGCGTATCTGCTTATTACAAATCTGCTGCCATGCATTATTCTCTGCGCTCAATATTCGGCGATTCTGCTTATTACCAAGCCATGCAGCATTATTGCGCCGAATGGTTTTTCAAACATCCCTACGAAGAAGATTTTTTAGAATCTATGGAAGCGGCAACCGGTATTCAGCTGGATCATTATCTCGAGCAATGGTATCACAGCCGCTATCGCCTCGACTATGCTTTTGACAGCAAAAAAACCAGTCGAAAAGGCAACAGCTACCGTCATAAAATAAAACTGAAGCGGCCCGGTGATTTTGTAGCTCCAATAGATATGGCAGTCATCTGGGAGCAGGGTGACACTTCGTTTTATACAATACCGCCAGAAGGCATGGCTTATAAAAAGAAAGATTTTGCTCTGCTTCCGATCTGGAATCAATTCAGAAGGCTTTCCGACAGTTACGAAACGACAATTACTTCGCAGAGAGAGATAAAGAAAATAATTTTGGATCCGTTTGAGTTGTTAATGGATATTGACCGCACCAACAATTCCTCTGATTTTCTGCCGCCAATTGAACTGAGATTAGACAATATGTTTTATGACCGTGTTCCGGTAAACAAATACGCCCTGAGATTGCGCCCTGATTTTTGGTACGACAATCCCAATGGCGTGCATCTGGGCTTTCATGCGCACGGTTCATATCTTGATATTGAAAATAAGTTTTCCCTGGATTTTCGAATTGGTACCAGGTCAGGTCGGCCGCAAATCGACTTTGAATACTCAACTCCGTTTGAGCCCTTTGGCTATCAATCGACGATATCGAACCGGCTGCTCAGAACAGACTTCAGGACTTTCACCTCATTTAGTTATGAAAAAAGATTTAAAAAGTTTTATTCGCGGCCGGATTTCAAACTGCTCAGACTGGAACTAAATTACCTGAATCTCGACGGCAAGCAGCAGAACAGACTGGCGCCGCTGCAAAATGATGTCACAAAATATCTAAACGGAAAAAACTGGGACGCTGCTGGAGTCTGGTATACTACTGTCAAGAGCAGCATGCTGCGAACTTTTCGCTATGGTTCTTATAGTTTCTCGGGGCAGATAACAGTTGGGACATATTCTGAAGATGACCGATTGCTGGGGTTTCAGGAAGGTGAGTATGCAGCAAATCTAAAATTGGAAAATAGCGCCAGGGAGTATTTTTCGTTAAGCCTGCATTATCTTGGAACCGATGGTGAACCTCCCTCACAATTCGTCAATCATTTAAGTAGAGGGAGCGCGGTCTCTGAATTTGTCAGCTCAAGAGTGTTTCGGTCTCCCGGCACAATCCCCAATAGATGGGAAAATGATATCTATTTGTTTAACGGAAGAGTCCGCGGTTATCAGGAACGGAACGTTTATTTGACAAAGTCATTCGGTGCTTCATTAAGTATTACTCCGCCTGATCTGCTTCCATATTATTGGTTAAGAAAACTTCCATTGATCGGCGGCTTCTTAAGTAAAATCGACCAGTCGCTATTCGCAGATGGTGCCTTTGTCTCTATGCAAGGCAAAGAGCTATCTTATTCGGAACCTATAAGAAGCAGTGAAACTTTGGCAAATCCGAGCGACGAGATATTTTACTTTTCGGCCGGGATATCGTTGGTTTTCCCTCCGGTCTGGTCCGAACACAGGGTCAGATTAGATTTTCCGCTCTACTTAAATAAACCGTTGGCGGGCGAAAAGGAGTTCGATTTCAGATTTTCTATAGCCTGGATTTTACCCACAGACTTTTAGCTGCTAGGGGCTTTGACATTCCAGTGGAAGAGCCCCGCCTCTAAATATATAATCAACCGCATACGTCAAGTCGAGTATGTTACCGCTGGCGCCGTCCTGATTGAGATCAGCTTCACCGGGACAGGGGGGGGCAGCGCCGCCCCTGAATATAAAATCGACCAGATAAACGAGATCCAGAATATCAGGAAAGGGGTCGCCATCGCCGTCTACATCACCGCTTCGCCCTTCGCAACAGCAGGCCAGGATATCCTGGTCGGGATTAAAATTATCCGGACAGTTATCACAGGCATCGGGAACGTTGTCAGAATCAGCATCAATAGAGTCATCGAAACCGGGGCAGGCATCGCAGGCATCACCAACGCCGTCGCCATCATCGTCCTGCTGGAGGCTGTTCGCATCATCGGGGCAGTTATCACAGGCATCACCAACATCGTCTGAGTCTAAGTCTGTTTGGGAAGCGTTGGCAACCACCGGACAATTATCGCAGATTGATTCTACGCCATCGTTATCAGGGTCATCGGCAATATAGTTGGGATTTTGCATTAGCTGAAAGATATAAAGTGTACCGTTTAGGTCCGAAGAAAAAACCAAACTGTCTTTGGTAAATGGGAACGTTCCCCAGATGTTGTCTGATGGAGAATCAAAAAATGCCACTTCCCGGGGACAGCTTGGAATACTGATATCTACAATTCTTGTGCCCGAACTGTAATGAGACAGGTAAATATAGTCGCCGACTAAATGAGCATTATGGGCTATATTATTGGGAGCAAGATATTCACCTACAAGTATGACATCCTGTAAATCCTGCTTATCCCAAATTTTAACTGTTTTCCCTGCGGTTTCTTCGGTAGTAACCACATATTTTCTGTCAGCAGTCGGCCAGATATTATGTACATAGCCGCCATTGGGAATTGTTACAAAAGAGATTCTATAGGGGTTGATTTTGCTGGACGCATTATAAATTGAAAAAGTATGTGAGCTGCCTTCGGCTACATAAACAGTATCGTTATAGGCGTAAATGTCATGAATCGATGACGGGCTAAATCCGAATGAATTGACGTAAACAGGGATTTCTGGATTTGATAAATCATGGATGTATATATTATCGCTAAAGCCACCGCCGCCTTCGAGGTAGATGAATCCTTTGACCGTATCTATGGCGAGGTTATGTGAAGAAAAGGTACCTGCATCAGAGGTAGGAAAGACTCCGACAAGATGAGCGCTATCGGGAAGATACTGCAGGTCAATTACTCTAAGGCCGGTGCCGCATTCTGAAACAGCATAGCAGTAATGTCCCATGGTGGCCATATCCTGCCAGAGGCAGCCGCTGCCGGTGACCGTATCTACTATTTGCAGAGTAGAGACATTGACAATTACAATGCCTGAAGATATTCCCATGATTGCATACTGCTGGCTGTCCGGCGCCAGATATCCCCAGCAGTCGCTGCCATTTGTAGAACCGAACTGATAGGCCCAAACAGAGTCTAAGATAAATGGTAATTCGTCTTGTTCCTGAGCCTGCTGTTCCTGAGCAGGTTTATAACTTCTGGGGTCAAAATTATCGAGATTGTCGTTTGCAAAGGTCTGTAGGGAAGTAAAAGAAATAATAGCCAGTAATACAATCAGCAAAATCAGTTTCGGTAGGTTCAAAGAAGGAACTCCGGTTGGTAGTTTGCTGTAACTTTCTGCCTCAAGTTAACTGATTTTAATACTATGTCAAATCTCGCTGACAATTGAAACAGCCTCTGCGGATTTAAACGCAGAGGCTGCTCCAAAAAAACCAATTTTATCTTCCAAAAAAATTTAATTCTGCCTTAGCAGGGGCCGGGAGCGACACCTCCTCTGAATATAAGATCGACTAAGAATACCAAATCCAGTATGCTCGCTGAAGTGCCGTCGCCGTTAACGTCGGCTTCTTCTGAGCAACTGGCAGGGTCACCACCTCTGAATATGAGATCAACTAAGAATACCAGGTCAAGTATACTGCCATCGGTTCCGTCGCCATTTACATCACCTCTAATGCCCTGGCAGCAGGAACCCAATTGTCCCCTGATTTCACCTGCCGGAAATGGATCAGAGTGGATATTGACATACAGCTCACCCTGAAGCAGGTCTATTACATCGGCTGTTGACAAATACCAGATATCTTCAATAGGACTGGCAAATCCTGATAATGGAAAAATGATAGGACCGCTTACGCATTGGAAGCCGCGGTGAATATGCGCACCAATAGGCATTGTGACATCATGGGTTACTTCAACTGTCAGTTCTTTACTGCCCGGCTTAAGAGTAGTCGTAGCACTTCCGGACGCTCCGGTACCCGTACCCAAGCACTCATTAGCAAGAGTGTCACTCAGCTCAAAACTATACTGTACTTGTTTTTTTTCAATTTGTCCGCGGATTTCACCATCAGGAAATTCATCAGAATGAATATTTATGTAAAATAAAGAATCAAGCAGGTTGGAAACAGCCGTAAACGAAAGGTTGTCCCAGGTATCACTAATCGGGCTGGTGAAGCCTGATAACGGAAAGACAATAGGACCTATAATTTCCGGCAGCCCAATATGGATGTGGGCACCATTTGGATTTGTTACGTCATGTTCCACATAGACACTCAGATGTCTCTGATCTTCACTCAAAGTGAACAATCCGAATCCTGTAGCCGAGCTGTTGTCTCCTCCATAAACCGAGCTTTTGGCTATATTAGCAATTAGTGAAAATTCCTGTCTTACAATTTGCCCCCTGATTTCCCCGGCTGGAAAAGAGTCAGAGTGTATGTTAACATAAAGGTCGCCCAAAAACAGGTCTTTGATATCGCTGGTATCCAGCGCCCAGACTTCAGTTATGGGGCTATTGAAATTGGTGAACGGGAAGACGAAAGCTCCGGCTACCCCTGGTGCTCCCTTATGGATGTGACCGTTATTAGTAGTTTCGACATCATGGCTGACTTCAACAGATAGCTCTAAGCCATCGCTGCTCAGTGTTACTATAGCGCAGCCGTTGGCAAAACTTCCAGTACCGGTGCCGGCAGCAGCTTGTGCTTCATCTAAGGTATGCACGAACCGGATCGGTTCAGGTATAATTTGTCCGCGGAGTTCACCTGCAGGGAAAGATGTTGAATGGATGTTGACATAAAGACTTCCTGCGAAAAGAGCATTTACATCTGCTGATGAAAGCGCCCAGCCTTCACTGATAGGGCTGGTTGGAGATGAGAACGGAAAAACTATTGACCCCGTTACACATTGTTCGGCTTTATGTATATGGGCGCCAGTTAAAGAATCAACATCATGAGTCACAAAAAAAGACAGGTTGCTTGAATCCGGGCTCAGTATCGCCAGCCCAAATCCGCTGGCACCGGTGCCTGTTCCGGCACAATCGGCTGCAAATTCATCATCAAGGATGAAAGGTAACAGGATTGGATCAGGTTCAGGTGGCGGAGGAGCCATAAATATGGTGTCAATCATGGTAAATGGGTGGACATTGCAAACATAAGGAAAGGGACCCGGTCCATCAAGTGCTATGAAAACAACGTCAAATGGCACTCCTCCGGCAAGTATTCCTGAATCCCAAAACTTGGGTGAACCGGCAGTAGAAGACGACGTATGAATTCCGGACACCAGAGACCACCTTACCGTGTCGCCGGGACTGACTACTGTCTTAGTCGGGGAAAAAAAGAAACTTCCCACGCCAATATTGTGGACTGTAGCATTAAGCGGTCCGACTGCCAGCAGCACTATTAATACTGTTAAGGAAAAAGTGAGGGTACTTTGAATTCGAGCTGTTTTTTTCATTTCCAACCCTTTCTTTATAAGTAAATTAGCAAAAATTACTAATTGAGTAGTGAGGTAGTAATCATTGAATAAATTCGACCTCAAGCTAATTGATTTCTCAATTTATGCAACCCCGAAATTTGTAATATCCCGATATTTGCTCTCTATCAGGCCAAAAGTAGCCTTTTCAAGGGCAAGAATCGGGTGCGGCTCCTCCTCTGTAAAGCACGTCTATAAGGATAACTAAGTCGAGTGCTGTAGATGTCCTCCCGTCGTTATTAATATCTGCTTCTTCGGGGCAGGGGGGAGCCGGCCCGCCTCGAAATATGTAATCAACCAGATAATCAAAATCGAGGGAATCTGCGTTGTTACCGTCACCGTTAAAATCACCACGTAGTCCTATACAGCAGGGAGGGAGGAGATAGGTGACCGATAGTTCCGGCCAACTGGTTTCATTTGCATTATTTCTGGAGGCAAATCGCTTGGCAGTAAGTGTAGTATCTTCACTGCCTATCAATATCCAACCATTGCTGTTGCCAGGGTTGTCCAGCCAATCCTGAACATCAGCAATCATTTGAGACGAAGAACCGAACGAATATGAAGCTATTCCGCCAACTATTTTCGAAGCACTAGCCGAGGAAATATAATCTCCACCGGCAGTAGTCCAAAGGATTGAATTAAAAAATCGGTGCAGCCAGGTGGCATCGTTAGTCGTGGCAGGAGCGCCCATTCCTTCATTAAATGTTGCATTTGATGTCCCTTCACCCCAATCGGCAGTAAGTTTATGCAAAGAGACAGTCTGGTTTCCTGAAATAGTTTTGTTCATTGAAATTGTCAAAACAGCCGATTGAATAGTCGCCCCGGAAGGTATTTTGTCGGACATATTAAAGGCAATTAGTCCACGTCTAACCTTAAAGCCGCCTCCCACACCGGTTTGTCCGACAAAAAAATGCTCGCCTAATCCATTACTTAAAGCTCCAGTGGCGGATTCATATAGGGTGTTGTCTTTGGCTGTTCCTATTTGCACTTCGACTGACTGGGAAGTGTACCCCGTAGAGGAAAATGCAAGAAAAGTCAGCAGTGATAGAGATGTCAATTTCAGTTTGAGAAATAGAGCATTTGTCATAAGTAAAATATTCTGTTTATCTACAGAGAAATCACGAAACAGCTGAACTATTTGGTATCTTAAGTTGCTAAACAATCCGGCATATCAATAGTTCCCTTATAGGGCTATTTCATACCTAATTCTAGGCCAAAACCCTAAATTATTGTCACTAGAATGTCATTCAATCGATAACGGATTCTGCCGATAATTAAAGAGAATCAGTCCCACAATAAAAAAAGGAGCAGCCAGGATGAATTTTTCAGCCAAAAATATGGTATTATTGATAAGCGCTATACTGTTGATTTCGGGTAGTGCAGGAGCAGAAACTAACGCCTTTAATATCCTTTCCCAGCTGATGGATTCTGCCCGGGTAGTTGGAGGTTCTACTTTTGCACCCAAGGCGATGAAAAAGTCTGAACAAGAATTTATGAAAGCGCGGGAAGCGGTTCAATCTAATCGCAGCCAAAAGACAATAAACAAGCACGTTTCCAAAGCTTCTGAATACGCAGAGCATGCGCTTAAGGCAACCGAAGTAGCCAAACTCACTCTCAAAGAATATCTACAGCCCAGAGAAAAAGCGATGGCTGCCAGAGCTGCATCGCTGGTTTCTGAACTCTATTTTAAGGCAGAGACTCAGTTTATAAAAGCTACTGCAAAAGTAGAAAAAGGAGACGTAAAGGGCGGCTTAAAAGAAGCTGCCAAATCTTCCTCGCTCTACGATAAGGCAGAAATAGAAGCCATCAGAAAATCTATTCTCGGCAGTGCCGATGCCCAGATTGCCAAGGCCAAACAAGACGGAGCCGACAAATTTGCTCTAAGCACTTTTGATAAAGCCAAAACTGCCAGAGCGAAATCAAATGCTATCATTTCAAATGACCGCTATGACAAAGAAACTGCTATAGCCGAGGCAAAGCGAAGCGAGTATGAAGCACGTCACGCCTCAAACATTGCGCTTTCAGTCAGAGCTTTGAACCGCAATGATCAGGCCTGGGAAAAACTGATGCTCATTTACGAAATACAAATGAACAGAATAGGAGCATCAATCGGGGCAGAGCATTTGCCGTTTGATAATGGTCCCATGGCCGCCGCCGACAGCCTGATTCATTATATAAAAGCTATGCAGACAGATAATGATTTTCTAACCCGCTGGCTTTCGGCCATGGTAACGAAATTTGGTGATGAGCCCGAAGTCGCCAGTTCTGAGCGCTTGATTGCCCAGCTGGATTCACATTTTGACAAACTCTTGACAAAACATGAAAAGGTATCAACCGAGCTGAAAAGCAAACGGAAAAAGCTGAGCACTCTTGAGATCGAAAATCAAAACATATCCGCTGAGCTAAGTGAAAGACAAAAGCACGATGAAAAGTTCAGAAAAGCCAAATCGCTCATTAATCCATCCGAAGGAGAAGTGCTGTTCAATGCTTCAAACGACATAGTCTTGCGCTTAAGCGGAATTTCTTTTGATGTTGGCAAAGCTTATCTGAAAGATTCACATGTTCCTCTTCTTGAAAAAGTAAATGAAATCGTGAAAATGTTTCCGGAGGCAAAACTTATCATCGAAGGTCATACAGATGCTACCGGTAATGCCAGCACAAACATGTTCCTGTCTGAAAAAAGAGCCTATGTCATTATGCAGTTCCTGAGACAATCTTTGATGATTTCTGCAGGAAGAATCCAGTCGATGGGGTTTGGCTCAGACAAGCCGGTAGCCTCTAACAAGACAAGAGACGGGCGCGCCAAAAACCGGAGAATTGATATTATCATAATGCAGTAATTGAATCCCGGTAATTTTAAGAATTTATAATCTCCATTTAGCAGGAGGTGAAGTTTTTTCACCTCCTTTATTTTTTTCACAATTAATCCTGACATGATTATTGACTTAGAATGCTTAACACATAAATTAAGAATTGAAATAATAATAAGTGATTGTAGGCAAGAGGAAGAAATTATGTCCTTAAAATTAGGAACTACTGCTCCTGACTTTGTTCAGGAAAGTACCGAAGGAACGATCAATTTTCACGAGTGGCTTGGCGATTGCTGGGGAGTTCTGTTTTCACATCCGGCAGATTTTACGCCGGTCTGCACTACCGAACTGGGCGCAGCATCAAAACTCAAAAACGAGTTTGAAAAAAGAAATGTCAAAATCATAGCATTATCTGTAGATTCTTTAGATTCTCATAAGAAGTGGATTGAAGATATTAATCAAACTCAAAATGCAAAGGTGAACTTTCCGCTTATCGCAGACGCTGACAGAAAAGTCGCCACTTTGTACGGCATGCTTCATCCGGAAGCAAGCGAAACTGTCACCGTGCGGTCGGTATTTGTCATTGATCCCGATAAGAAAATTCGATTGACGCTTACTTATCCAGCGGCAACCGGGCGTGATTTTAATGAGATTCTGCGGGTTATAGATTCTCTGCAACTAACTTCGTATCATCAAGTCGCTACCCCGGCCAACTGGAAACAAGGCGGTGACTGCGTGATTCTTCCGTCTATAACCGATCCCGATGAAATGAAGCAGAAGTTTCCCAAAGGCTGGAAAGAAGAACGTCCATATCTTCGCATAACACCGCAGCCAGACATCTAATCAATTTTGCAATCTAAAACCGGGAGATGATAATTTACAAACTTGCTTCTATTATTTCCCAGTTTATTTCTTTGTTGATATTAATTTTAGGAAGCTCAACTTTTACTGTATCTTTGTATTTCTGACCCGAAGCAGTATTAAAAATCAAAACTCTGTCATCCGCATGAATCCAATTCTGGTTTTTCAAATTTTCCAGCGCACCCACGCAAGCGGCTGTCTCAGGACAGATTGACAGGCCGGTTTTCTCAGATGTCATTACTGTCCAATCGTCAATCATCTCTTCGTCAACAGCTACTGCTGTGCCATTGCTTTCTTTGAGCGCATCCAGAATCATAAAATCGCCTATGGCGGCAGGTACTCTTATGCCCCAGGCTATAGTCTTTGCATTTTGAAAGGGCTTGGCGAATCGCTCTCCGTTTTTGAAAGCGTTAACGATAGGGCAGCAGCCATCTGACTGCACCGCTACCATTCTTGGCATTATATCAGATTTTAGCCAGCCCAACTCTCTAAGTTCTTTGAAGGCTTTCCACATACCAATCAAGCCGGTACCTCCTCCGGTAGGATACAAAATGACGTCAGGCAGTTTCCAGTCAAACTGTTGGGCCAGCTCCAGCCCCATAGTTTTTTTGCCTTCGATCCGATATGGTTCTTTTAGGGTAGACAGATCAAAGCAATTCAGCTTTTCTTTTGCCAGGCCTACAATTTTACTGCAATCGTCAATCAGCCCGTTCACCAAAAATGCCGAAGCACCATATGATATTGTCTCATATTGATTCGCAGCCGGCGTATCTTCCGGCATAAACACCAGGCATTTTATGTCAGCCTGCTGGGCATAGGCAGCGGCGGCTCCGCCGGCATTTCCTGCTGTAGGCAGCGCGATTCTCTTTACTCCAAAGTGGGCTGCCATGGTAATGGCCATTGACATCCCCCGGCTTTTGAAACTTCCGGTAGGCAGCGTCGATTCATCTTTAATCCAAATGTTTTTGTGCCCAATCTGTTTTTGGAGAGATTCTGTTTTTATTAGCCGGGTAGTGCGCTCATTAAGTGTGATTATTCTGGCGTTTTTTGGCACAGGCAAAAGTTCGCGCCAGCGCCAGATGTCGGCCGGTCTATTTAGGAGGTCGTCTTTGGTAACGGCAGAGGCAATTTTTTCCAGGTCATAGCGGACCCAGAGTGGTCTGTCTTTATGGGTAGTCTGGAGTTCATCAGCCGGAAATTTTCTGCCGTCTAATGCGCTTTCGAGTTCTGTTACAAACATTATGAGACGGCTCTTTAGCCTGAGTTACTCAGTCGCTGTTGACGAAGAAATCAGCCGCCAGCCGCTCGGTGATATCGATAATTTTTCGATCAAGTTCACCCAGCGCGCCGCGCTCAATCAAACCATCAACTGCTTTGTGGAGAAGCACATACTTATCTCTAATAGGTATAAGTGCGGGATAGTATTCATTGATAAAAAACAGCCGGAAACTCCTGAATTCAAGCGGGTCATTAAGCATTCTGCCGATAGTTCTTTCCAATTCGTCATCACTAAGATTGAAAAGCGACTCTTTGGTTGAGCGCATCAATAAGCGGGTTTTATCTACACTTTCGGTACACCTAAAACTTATTTTCCACCAGGTCATAACGCCAAAGGAAGTTACTGCCAGGACGTTAACATCAACTCTGCTTTCCTTTTCGTTGATGGTGACACCCTTCATGAAAGAAAAATAGAGATTGTCGGTAATACAGCCAAAGGCAGCTATGCCTCCGGCAAAAGGATCTTCAAGAATATCCTGAATTGTAAAATAGGGCTTCTGTTCGAACCGTGCGTCTTGAATCATTATGTATTCATCTTCGGTAAAGTGAAAGCGTTCTTTCCAGACTTCTTCAGGAGTAATATCTTTTCGGGTTAATACAGACTGGCTGGTGAGCATGCCAATAGCCTGTCCTCCCCGCCAGATAAGGGGAAGTGCACCCACTACCCATTCGGCAGAGCCTCCAATTTCCCCTATCATAGTGTTTAAGCCGCGCCCGTTGCCAAAATTTAGTCCTTCGGCACCAAGAATTATGGCCGGGAAAAGGTCGCCGTCTTTATCATAGGGTGTTGCCACGCCGGCTTTATTAAGGGTGTCCATGGCCAATTGGTGTCTGGGGCGATCAATAAAGAATGAACTGATTTTTTCTATAGAACTGTAACCATAGGCTTTGGCCATTATTTCGGCCGATTCTACAAGATTTACAAAGCGCGGATTAAATTCGTCGAAATACGCTCTGGCCATCCACCTTTGAACATAAATATCCGGAAGGTGGCGTTTTACGTTTGATTCCGTAACGAACAGGGCTGTAAAACTGGAGTGCAGACCCATGATAGATTTGGTAGTGCCATCGATTACATCATTTCCCATTGAAAGCAGTGCCACTGGCCGCGGCATCGGTAATCCGTAGCGCTGGCGATGTTCATTTTTGCCAAAGAGCGTGCCAACAGCAATTGTAGGATTTCCGCCGACTTCTTTACCCGGCTTTACTCTGACGCCCTCAGTAATAGTCGATTCAATCAGAACTTCTTCACCGACCGGTAAAGTTTCTGTGGTGCGCTGCAGGACATCGCCCATAACCTGTGCTGCTGTTCTGTCATTGGCGCGTTTCAAGGCGTTGGCTGCTTCTTGAGTTCTTTTGTCTTTGGGGATTCTGTTCAGTCCGTCCCGCCCATGAAGTGAAACGGCGATGGCTGATAAGGCTGCTGAAACTATGATAGATTGTCTGAGTTGCCTGTTTCTTAAAGCGCTGAAATTCGATTTGTTATGAAAGCTGTCATCAAGATGGACTATTGAGAGGTCGGCAACTTCGAGATCGTAGGCTTTCAGGCAGACGCTGTGGCGGTGGTTAAATTCCAGGATGCGGTCGTGATCAAAAATGTCCTCATCTCTTTGCCCGTTGTAAACTGGGGGGGAGTCTGAAATGTCAAATCTGAGGTTATTGGTCATTTACAAATTGCCTGTCACAATAATTGATAAGTTATCAAAAAAAATCTTAACTGCAAGTATCGAAAACAGGGATTTGAAAAGAATATTCGGCAAAAAGAACTGTTACATAATAACCACAAATTTGCCGATTTGGGTGCTGCCGTCGGGCATTTCCACGCTCCAGTAGTACAAACTTGAGACAATCAACTGTCTGTTGCGGGTGATTAAGTCCCACTGGGCATGGCTAAAAGTAGGGTCAGCAGGGCTGACATCGTGGGATAACTCCCTAATCAGGTCACCATCTAAAGAAAAAATTCGAATAGTGCACTTTGGCGGAAGATTTGCAAAATGAATTGCCCGCACTTTGTCTCTGGGAAGAAAATCATCAGTGAGACCTTCGAAGCCTTGTCCGCGGTAGTCAACATCATTCCGATACGGATTAGGATAGACGTAGATATCTTTGAATTTGCCGCTTAATGCTTCGGCCGAACCTGATACAAATGCTTCTATTGTTCCCAGCGCTTTCGATGTTTCCAGGGGCTCAAGTCCGGCTTCGGGAGAACCAAAATCAAAAGCAGTCACATTCATATAGTACGGCACAGTAGCCAGCAGATTATTTATTTCGAATTCGTACTCATAGTACTTGAAATATCCGTCATCCGTATAGTCATCCGGGACAGGGGGAATAGAGGGCAATAGCTGATTGGGAAACTTTTTCACAATCGGCGTTGTCGACCCAAACTGGTCTGCGTTTGAACCATGTTTGGCAAAATAGAAGGCTGAGTCAGGATAAAAGGGATGAATGTAGGGGTTGCCTGGCCTGTAATTGAGCGGATCAAATAGCGAGTCTCCGCATGGATCAGGGAATCTTCCATAGGCGCATCTTAACTCTTCCAAGGTGTAGGGTGCGCTGATTTCCATAACATAACCGGGGCGCGGTCTCAGGTTCGGATCAAAGATAAATTTTCTGAAGTTTTCCCGGTCATATGATGCCACCCGACTAAAACTGCTTTCCCGGTCGTCGCGGCCTATGTAAACGTTGTAGCCCTCAAAATCAATTATTCCGGAAAAAATGTCTCTGGTTGTTTCCGACCTGCCACCGTTGAATCTGATTTTCAGCCCATTGACTGCCTGGCTTAGCCATACTTTCGGAGCAGGTGGCGGGGAGGCCGCTTTCCAGTCAGGGACGCCATCTCCGGTATAATATGTAGTCTCAGCAACCGAAGTTACCCAAACGCTGTCAATTAAGACTGTATCCAAGACACAAACCGCGAAATCTCCGAAGTAGCCGTCGCCGTCTGTATCTACTCCCGGATTATCATATACCCAGCCGGCCCAGATGGCGTTATTCCCTAAGTCAGAGAAATCCAGGTAAGTATAGAATCTTGCCGGGTCGTTATTGGCAGCCAGGTATCTTTTCCAGACAAAGGCATTGGTATGTAATTGTTCGCCGCCAACATAAGCCAGAGGAAAGCTTATTTTGCTGCCCGGCTGCATCGTATATGGGCCGATTGACAAAAGCCATTGAATGTCATTACCGCTAGACCAAATTCTTGCGATTGAAGGATCAGGTTGAACCCAGGTACGATTGTATGGAGAGATTGAAGCGGCCCAGGCCTGGTCGTAGTCAATTTCACCGTTACTTAGCAAATGATATTTGTTGCGGTCGCCTATAGGTGTGCCAGCGCCGTTTCCCATGTACCGGAAATTTCGTCTATGCTGTGGACCGAAATCAAAGCGGGAGTTGAGATTAAAAATCCACCAGTTAAACCCAAGTTTCTCATCATAGCCGGGCTTTCCCAGGTAACGCAGGCCTACTACGTTTGGGGCAAACCAGTCTGGCCCCCAGGAATCTCCGTTATTGTCTGCTGTCCAGGCCAGATTGAGATTGTAAGTAATTTCGCATTCGCCTTCTTTTCTTGTGAAATTTCTGATAAATCCACCAAGGTCATCTAGGCCGTCGGTCGGCTCTTTGACGGGAAGGTTCGGAGTCGGATTTACAAATTGGTAAAGGACATCCTCATGTACATCGCCGTCCATGTAAATGCCGATGTAGACATCTTCAAGAACATCTTCACCAATGTTTTTGATAAAGTAATCTATCAGGACAAAATCTTCAGTGTAGCCAAATGACCAGGCATAAGATGATTGGGTTACTTCTATTCCCAGAGGCCTGTGTCTCCGAAAATCTGTAGCGTCAAATCCAAGGTCCGGTACGCCCGATGTAAATGTGTCTGTATATATAGCGATAAAGTCCTGCTCAGAAACTGCTTTTTCGAAACCAGGAAGAGACGGGTCCACGCTGCTACGGTAGGTAATATCTCCGAATGGAGGCACGTCGGGGTTAAATTCTCTGTTTGAAATATTTGATTCAGATGCAGTAGAGACCAAAGTGTCACGCCCAACTACAGCGCCAACCCATAGACCTGCCTTGTACAGGTGAACGGTTCTTGACTTACGGGGAAATTCAGCCATCAGGATTTTCTTATTAGTAAAGCAATCCCTGAAGGGCGGACGCCCCAGAGTGCCGAAATTAGTTATAGCAAATGACAGCTGGCCGACGCTATAAAGTCCTGAGCAGTAGACAGGTACCTCGGCCGCTAGAACGGTGCCGCTTATTAATGTAATTGAAATAAAAATCAGGCGGGTTATCAAGAGCATAAAACTGTTTTGCTTCCGGTTCAAGTTCAATTCGAGTTTTTCGCTCAGATACGATTATTGCTGGTGAAAGTTGCGGTTATTGTAGAGGTCATCCCAAGTAGTCCTGTTAGCTTCAATTGTAATACGGATTAGCTCCGGCGGCGTGGTCTGTTATATCATGAATTTCTGTTACTTCGGGAATGGCTGCTCTTATTGCTTTTTCGATTCCCTGTTTCAGAGTTACCGAAGCTGAGGAGCAGCCCTGACAGCCACCGCCCAAACGAAGATAGACTGAAGTTCCTTCTACATCTGCAAGCTCCACTTTTCCGCCATGCGAAGCAATAGCCGGGTTAACTTCAGTTTCAAAGAGCTTCTCAATCGTCCGGCGGATATGCTCTTCAGACGGCAACTTCTTTTTTGCCTCAGGATCTATAAGACGTTTACCGCTGCTTATAGCTGAGCGGATAGCAACGCCGACTTTTTTGCCGATCACAGGCCACGGCTCGCTGCCATCTTTGGCGATCGTCAAAGTATTCCCGGACACCAAAATTTCCCTCACGCCGGAAATGTCATAAAGTAATTCCAATAGCGGCGAGCCTTTGGCAGTTTCCATATTACGGCAGATAAGGCTGCCATCGCTTAGAATCGGATAATCGACAACGAACTTACAGACGAACGGGTCCAGAGTAGGCTGCCCGGTAATATTTATCTCTTTTGAATCCATCAGTTTATTAAACTACCTAAATAGAAAATGACTTTTGGTCAATTTTTTCCTTTTTGCAGTCTTCACATTCGCACAAATTTCTTAGTCTATTAAACGCGAAAATTCCGGTATTGTGCCCGTCAGAAAATGCTACTGCTAAGCCATATCTGCCTACCGGGGAGACCGAAGTAGCCTTGATGTCAAGCGGCACTTTTTTTGAATCTATTAACTTTCGGCCGCTATCTTCATCAACACACTGTGCGCAAGCACAATTAAGACGCAGATAGTAACCGGAATGCTTACTTTGATGTCCGTCCGGCCAGGTCATAATCAAGTTATTTTCAGAATCAGTCTTTATGCTTAACGGCTCATTGGCAGAAATTTCAGATTCCACCTTTTCCACTCTTTTGTGAAGGACTTCTGCTAACTTTGTGAAAGCTTTCGCACTTAGGGAGTCATTTCCCTCAGCTGCAATTACAATGGGCGTGCCGCTGTCGCCGCTTTTCATAATGGCCGGGTCTAAAGGCAGAGAGCCCAAAAGTGGTACGTCATATTCATCTGCCAGTCTTTTCCCCCCGCCCGTATCAAAAATTGCTGTTTCTTCATTGCAATGCGAGCAGATAAAAGCCGACATATTCTCGATCACGCCCAGAATAGGTACATTGACCTGCTGGAACATTCTCAAACCCTTGCGGGCCACACCCAAAGCTACTTCCTGCGGTGTGGTTACGATAACTGCTCCGGAGAGTTGCGCCTGCTGGGCTAAAGTCAACTGGACATCACCGGTGCCGGGGGGGAGGTCAATCAACAGAAAATCCAGCTGGCCCCATTCGACCTGTCCCAAAAACTGATGAATCATTTTCATAGCCATTGGCGCCCGCCAGATAACCGGCGATTTTTTGTCTAATAACAGCCCCATGGAGATAAAGCTGACCCCGAACTTGTTAATAGGCTTCAGGTAACCGCCGCTGGTATCAGGCCTTTCGCCTTTGGAGCCAAGCATACCGGGCTGGCTGGGGCCGTAGATATCGGCATCCAGAAGACCTACTTTGTTACCGGCTTTTTGAAGCGCTACGGCCAGGTTAGTGGCAATAGTAGATTTGCCCACGCCACCTTTGCCGCTGGCAATGGCGATAATGTATTTTATCCGTTCAATTCCTAAATCCGGCGATTTCATCAACTCTCCATAACATCTGTTCCATTAAGACGTATTTACCAAAGACCTTTAAGTTAATAAAAACTGAGAGGAAAACAACTGCTTGGAGAAAAATGTTTATCTGACTGTGCCACAATAAGAAAGGCCGCACAATATGCGCGGCCTTTGATGTATGAGATTTGGTTACAATCGTTTAGCACGGGCCCGGCGGAGGACCTCCTCGGAAAATAAAATCTACCAGATATGTGAGGTCAAGAATATTGGATGGCGTACCATCACTATTTACATCAGCTTCTTTAGGACAAGTCGATTCAGTTCCGCCGCGAAAGATGAAATCAACTAAGCTCGTTAGATCTAAAATATTAGCATCGTTGCCGTCACTATTTAGATCACCTCTAGTTCCAATGCAACAGCAGTTCCCCAAAAAGACATACGCCCGCCCGGCATCGTTACCCCCGGCGTCATTCCCGTATGCCCCCACAATCAGGTCGTCAAAGCCGTCGTTGTTCACATCCCCGGCGCCGGAAACCGAAAAGCCGAAGATGTCCCCTGTCGCCTCACCGGTAAAGGTGTACAGCAGGGCGCCGCTCTGTCCCGAATAGACGTACGCCCGCCCGGCATAGTCACCCCCGGCGTCATTGCCGTATCCCCCCACTATCAGGTCATCAAAGCCGTCGTTGTTCACATCCCCGGCGTCGGAAACTGACTCGCCGAAGTCGTCACCCGCCGCCTCACCGGTGAACGTATAAAAGCAGTCGGACTCTGCCGTCGTGCCTCCGCTTAGATTGAGCAGGATGGAGACGTTGTCAGAGACCAAATTAGCCACCGCCAAGTCATTATAGCCATCCCCGTCAAGGTCGGCTGAGAAAACTGAACGGGGCGAATTCCCAGCCCCATAATTGCCTTCCGCGGCAAATGTCCCATCGCCGTTATTCAGCAGAATGGAGACCTTGTCAGAAATTCCGTTTGCCACGGCCAGGTCGTTGTCGCTATCCCCGTCAAGGTCGGCTGAAAAAACTGAATGGGGAGTTAGCCCAACCCCATAATTGACCGGTGCGGCAAAGGTCCCGTTGCCGTTGTTCAGCAGGATGGAGACGTTGGCAGAAGCGTAATTCGCCACCGCCAGGTCGTTGTCGCCATCCCCGTCAAGGTCGGCTGAGAAAAGTGACGTGGGAGATAGCCCAACCCCATAATTGACCGGTGCGGCAAACGTCCCGTTGCCGTTGTTGAGCAGGATGGAGACGTTGTTAGAATACCGATTCGCCACCGCCAGGTCATTATAGCAATCCCCGTCAAGATCGGCTGAGAAAACTGACAGGGGACCATCCCCGACCCCGTATTCGATGCTGGCATCAAACAGGGGGTCAACGGCCAAGACGCCGGCGGCCGGTAGTGCGACCATGGCCACAACCAAAGATAAACAATAGCGCGATCTCATCATGATTATCACACAACTACGGATTATTCACTTAAACTACCAACATTATGCTGTATTATGACCCATTTGTCAATCTTTTTTCGGCAGCCGGGTTGTATGACCTTTTACATAGGTTACACATTAGACCGGGCACATGGGTAACACTTTTTTTGATTTTGGGTCTTTGTTTTCTTCATTGTTTTGTCTCTGTTTTCGTTTTCCTGGCAGGTGAATCAGGCGTTTCTCAAAGCTATCGAGTTGAGCCAGTCTGACCGGTCCGAAATAAATATCCCAGAGTCGGTCGTTAAGTTGGCAAAGTCCGACTATCTCTCCGGCCAAGGTGTCGCTTAAGTAAACATGGCGGCCTTTCCATGAAATATCTCCCTGGGACTTGACTGATCGAATGATCATCTCATCAGGGTAGGTCATCGCAGGTAGAATCAGAGGATATGGTCGCGGTGAAGATACATACAGATCGGCCGGAGTGCGTTGGTCGATGGCCTCATGCGGCCGTTCCCGATTGTATTCATCGCAGAAGTGATCAAAGGCTCTTTGCTGAGCTCGCCAGGTACGTTTAGGTGGACTGGCTATCTCTCGTTTGAGTGTGCGATGCATCCGTTCATGGCGACCGTTCTGCGCCGGTTTGCCGGGTTCAATCCGCTCCGGTATAATACCGAGCTTGAGCCACCAGATCGAAAGCTTCGATAAGCCACCCACCGTGGTAGTTGCAAATGGCGGTCCGTTGTCGGTACGAATCGCAACCGGCAGTCCATACTCGCGGAATGCGGCTTCAAACACCGGCTTAACAGCCTCATAATCGGTCGGCCTTACCGCCTGGCAACGAAGCAGATAGCGACTGTGGTTATCGCTAATCGTCAAAGGATCACAACGAGAACCATCACCGGTCAAAAACCAGCCCTTAAAATCAGCGCTCCAGACAGCGTTGGGATAATCACAGCCAACAAACGGTTGGTCGTATACTCTTGTTTTGCGGCTCCGATGACGACGCACAGTCAAGCCATGACGGTTCAGTATCTGGCCCATGGTACTGGCTGCCGGCCACTTGAGACTGCCATCATGACGACCTAACCACGCTCGGAGTTTCTTCGGACCCCAGGTTGGATGGCGATGCCGAGCGGCCAGTACTGTTTGCTCCACTGCCTCAGACACTGCACTGGGATGATGATGCGGGGCTCGTGAATGATCCCTCAAACCTTCAACACCACCTTCAATATAGCGCTGAATCATCTTGTAGCCGGTCTTACGGCTGATACCAAATTCCCGACACAAAGCCGACATCGACCACTCATGCTCAAAATAATACATTACAAACCTTATTCGCTCTTCCATAGGACAAGTCTCTTTCCACGGCACAAAACACCTCCTTGCTTAGTACCGCAAGTTAACCTGTTACCTATGTTCCCGGTCTAAACTGTTACCTATCTACACGGTCTATACCATTGGTGGCCCACCATTCATGGTGGGATGGGACAAAGCAAAGTAGTGTGAACCGACAAATGAGAACGAGGCAGAGGATGGACGGCCGTTAGTTTACGCCGGCCATTGACATGAATGTTTCGGCCTTCAGGTACTCTTCGCGGAGTTGGTCGCCCATCTGGTCCAACTGTTCATCGTCTACCCCCATGTATTCCAGGACGAGAGGGTCCACCGGTTCGACCTGACCCTGGTCGGCATCGCTGCTGAAAGTTTTCTTGGCCAGGTAATTGCCTATATGCACCAGGTGCGGCAGGCAATCGTCCGACTGGCATTGTTGCGGATGATGGTGCCAGGCTACGGCGTTGAGGAGGCGGGCGGGAAGTTTCCATTGCTTACCGAGGAATCCGCCGACGTGCGCGTGATGGAAACCCAAAGCGTGCAGTTCGACCTCGTAATCGGGAGCCTTGGGCATCTCCTTGCGAGCCTCTCGTACCATATCGAATTCCACGGGCATGAAACAAACGAT
>JADFPZ010000092.1 GCA_022562075.1 Candidatus Zixiibacteriota bacterium
TACCGAATCGTGAGGCATAGCCAGTTTCGTCGCGCGGAGTATATATCCAATAAATGTCTTCATTCTTGGCCGGAATCCAGCGGTTAAAATTTACGCCCCAGACTTGTTTATCAATGGAGTTAAAGCGAAGCTGTGAAAACGGAATGCGCATTTCGGCCGTCCATCCTTTTTCATCTACCGCTGTCTTGGCATCCCAGACCGGATCGAATGAAAAATCTCTGCTGCCTTCAGAATCTTCATAATGATAGCGATCGAACCTGACTCCGGCCGTATTTACGCCGAAAACATAGGCCGTCCGGCGGTCAAGATAGGTATCAAGTGCCACAATTAATTGCTCTGATTGATTTTGAACATCGTGCCTGTCCAGATGCATTCGCAGAGCTCCGGGATTTTCACAATACATCCGGGCACCGATATAGATTGCCTTTTCATCATAGACAATTGCAACTTCGGTCCTTACAGTCGGACTGGCTCCCTGATCCGGCTCTTTTTGCAGGAAATCAGATACAAATATGGCATTCTTCCACACGGCATCATCTAACTTGCCGTCTAATTTCAATTCATAAGAATTAAATTTTACAGCTCTGGTGTGCTTTCTTGGCGTTTCATCCGGGGTCGTCGCATTTAACTGTAATGAGAACAAAAGACAAAAGATTGAAAGTGAAGCCGTTTGAATTCTGTTATATATAGAAGTATTCATATTCCTCCATCACGCTCCGATTCTGCCTGTGCCAACCTTCAATTATACACAAGATTGTACTTATTTTGTTTATTGGCTAATACGCCGACACTGAATAAATGTTTCGATAAAAATTGGTCAGACGAATATTATTTTCTGAATGGCAGAAAATGCGTTGTGAACGGCAGAATTTCTACGAATTAAATAAATGCTTCCAGGACTGCTTGCCGGATACCTTCAATTTCTTTGACCTTATCAAGCAGTTTAGCAAGTAGCTGACGCTTTTCAAGAGCATTGCGGACTATTAACAGCAAATCGCCATTATTCCAGGGTTTCTCTATATATTGATAAAGGCCTACTTCGTTGATTAGCTTTATGGCATTTTCTTTATCAGCAAAGCCTGTTAAAATTATTCGAGGAACTTCCGGTCTAAAAGATTTTGCTTTGGTTAAGAACTCCAGGCCATTCATTTCAGGCATCAGGAAATCCGAAATTATCAGATCGACAGTATTAGATTCCAGATATTCTACAGCTTTCGTTGCAGATACAAATGTCTTAACATCGTAGTCGGTTTCAAGTGACAAAAGTGTACTGAGACTGGTCAGAACCATCTCTTCATCATCAACGATTACCACGGTTCCTTTATTATTATCGAGTGTCACTTCTCTCTCCTCTGTTCATTTTATTTTTAATACTAACTATGTATTGTATGATTCGTAATATGGCCTTGCTGGCGGTAAAGTCAACGCTATTTAAGAGGCCGAATCCCTGGGCTGCGTGCCAAGCTTGTCCATGATGCCCCGGACTCTTTTGACCAGCATTTTCAGAACACCCTGTGTTACCTGCACATTATCAGCTAAGAGGTCAACAAATTCTCCCCTGTCAATTTTCAGAAGACGGGCATTTTCTATTACGGTAGCAGTTACCACTCTTGTTTCATCATCAAAAAGTGCCCAGGTTCCAAACGCAGTTTGAGAACCCGCCTGCTTAATTTCTTTACCGTCTCTTTTTAGCCCGACCTTTCCATCCAGTACCAGATAGAGTGCATCAGCGGGGTCGTTCTCTCTAAAAATGACGTCCCCTGCCAGGCAATCTATTTCTTCTGCTATGGAGGCCAGATAGGTCAGCTGTTCTGCCGGAACTTCGGAAAACACATCCACATTCTGCAACAATACTACTTTTTCTACTACAGTTAACATTGAATTACCCTTCTATGATTCAATCTTTTCCAAGACCAATTTGACAGTCTCCCTGACCATAGGGTCTTTATCATTCTGCATATCTTTGACCAGATCAACTAACTTATCAGTCTTTAGGCGCGGAACATTGTATATAGCACATACTTTCAGCCAGACATTAGAACCATTAATCAGGCAGCACAATCCTTCTTCTTCAGAATCTAATTCAAATCTGAACAGGTCGCGCCCCTTTTGAGCCGTAAAATCGGCAGACACTTCGTCAATGATAGGCAGTATATACCGCTTCATATCCGCTTTTAACAGGTTATCCAGAAACTCTATGGCGTTCGCTCGAACCTTACGATGTTTGCTGACTACTCCCAGGTAAGCGCTGTAAATATCATCCGGCGGATAGCGCAGACCCATCAGGCGGAAAATCTGCTCAAGGTTGGCATCCAGTCTTTCTTCTAATGAATTCTTCAAGAGGAGACATTCAGGTTTATCGTGTCCGTTTTGCAACTGTAAAATCTGCAAGACCTCGTAAAAAGAACGAGTTTCGTTTATAACTGTGCTATCAATTTCCCTGTCGTTAAACTTTAGATTGGAATGATTTATGCGCAGTCTGTTAAGAGCTTTGAGAATATCATAAGCCAACCAGGAGCTTTGGGCTTCTAAGCTATTTGTCAAAAGATTAATCGTGTCCTGATGAGGTATTTCTGCCATAACACGGGGAATATGCTTTCGCATTGTGGTCGAAAGTTGTTCGTCATTTAAGTAATCGTTTAACGTGCCGAGCACTTTAGTTCCGAAGGCTGCCAGAGAGTTGCGGCAGTGAACGCGTGAATCTCTGTCTGAAAGTTTGTTGATTAGCCAGGGCACATACTCCCTGACCTGCTGCCTGCCTATACTATTAATAGTTTCTGCAACTACAGCAGCCGATGAATCGCTCAAAAGAGTTCTGATGTACTTACTCAAATCGGCTGATTCTATCACTCCCAGAGCCTTAGCAACTTCCAGCCTTCCCGATAGTGCCTCTTCACCATGCTGGTCTATCATCTTTTCTATCACGGCATCGGTTATGAGTTCTATTTCCTGCGGAGAGCCGAATTCAACAATGCAGGCAAGGGCGGCTTCCGATACGTTCTTGTCTGTACTTTCAAGATGTTCTTTCAATATTTCTTTGTCATCACGATTAGAATGACGTGCGATGAAATTAATAGCTCGAGAGCGGATATCTATATTTTCATCTTTAAGCAGCGGCTCAACATCGGCGATATCAGACTCATCCCCCAGGTTCTGCAAAACTATTAAGGCATTTAGCTTAACTTCATCAGATTGATGCTGCAGTAACGGTTTGATAGGCCACTTCAGACCTTTTTCCCTAACAGAAGTCAACATAGTCAGCGCATAGTTAATATGTTTTTCCTTTGTACTGCCAAGCGCTGCAATCAAGGCATTTAAAGATTGGGCATCGTCGACATTGAAGCGAAGTTCTGCAGGGTCAATTCTTCGTTCTTCCAGCGCCCGACGAAAAGTATTGACGTACTCTTTGCGCATAATGAGCGCTATAACAATCCAGACTGCAATGAAAGCCATTACAACATAAGTAATTTGTACGATTGAAAAGTTGAGATAAATACAGAGCAACAGTAGTCCGCCGGCAATACCGCGAAACAATCGGTCCACAAATATATCGATAAAGATTTTAAGACGTTTTTTTACTTCAAGCGGTACAGGCATGAACAAGAGTTCTTTTCCTGTTTTATCAATCGAATACCGCATTGCCCCGTCGGAGCCACGAAGAATGACTGCCGCGACCAGACCGGGCATTATTACCATTGTCACTCCGCCGAGTAGCAGGCCTATCGGCAGAAACAGAATTGCTCCGCCGACTCCCAATTTTCTCAAGAACCTGTTAGTGAATAATCCCTGCATGCCAAGCGATGCAACGCTTAACCAGGTATAGAAATCACCGAAAAACGGCGTCAGCTTATCTTTTTCAGGAATAGATTCAAAAACGATGAACTTAAACTGATAATCCACAATTGCTGCCACCAGTACAGTGGTAGCTAATATGCTGACGATAAGCTTCAAATGCTTGGAACCCTTAAGAGTTCCGACCATCATTGCAAAACTTTCTTTGGATTCTCCTCCCGATTTCTTTTTTCTGGGTGATGGTTCCTTTCCCTGCTGAATCCTAATTTCCCAGATAACTGAAACAAGGACAATCGTAATTGCCAGAAAACCAATACAGAAGAATAGTAGGTTTTCTGTTGAGACACCGAAGTAGGAGACAATAAGTTTGGTAACCTGCCCGCCTGTAATTGCTCCAATTATTCCGCCCAGTGCCAGAAAAACAAAAATTCGTTTTGCCTGGGCAGCGTCAAATATTGAATTGGCAAAAAGCCAGAACTGTGAGGTTACCAAGACACCGTAAATACTGACCCAGATGTAGAATAAATAGTATATCCAGGGGTCATCTCTTTCAATCAGCCAGCGTAGTATCAGAATATTTATGATTAATATTACAGTAGTGAGATTAATCAGCTTATGAAGTTTAAGAGTACGTCCCAGTTTAGAATAAAGAGTTATAACCGGAACAGTCACCAAAGCAATGATAATAAATACTATTGGAAGTTCCAGAGGGCTGACTTTGACCAAAAATAGTGAATCACGTGCAGGTTTGAGTAAATAGTAAGTAACTAATATCAGATAGATATTAGCAAACATCAAAAGTGTTAATGTCCATTCACCTTTGCGGACATCAAAACTGCCGCCCAGTATGCTCTTTAAGAATCTTTTCATAAATTATGACTGAAATTTTTCAGAGACTGAATGTAACTATCTCCCGGGCTGCTTTCCAACAATTTTATCAAGATTATTCGGCAGTACAATAGTAAAAGTTGTCCCTTTACCTTCTCTGCTCTCAACTTTTATCTCTCCTTTATGATCCGTTATAATCTGATAACAGATAGAAAGTCCCAGCCCGGTGCCTACTCCGACTCCTTTAGTGGTGAAGCCGGGGTCGAATATCTGCGACAAATTTTCTTTGGGGATACCGCTGCCTGTATCTTTAATTTCGATATAAACATTAGACTCATCGCTTGAAGTTGTTATGTTGATAGTCCCTTTTCCCGCTATAGCCTGATGGGCATTGTTTAAAAGATTAAGAAATACCTGATTGAGCTTACCGGGATAACAGGATATCTTTGGAAGCTGCCCATAATTTTTGATTACTTCAATTCTGTTTTTTATCTGATGATTTATCAGAGTCAGAGTATCTTCAAGGCCTTCGTGTATATCAACTGTTTTCAATTCCGCTTCATCAAGTCTGGCAAAACTTCTGAGCCTGCGCACAATCCCGCCTACTCTCTCAGTACCTGACTTAATAACTTTGTTAGAACTATCAATCGCCTCAAATACTTTTGCAGCGCGAATTTGACCAGCTTCATCAAGATTCAGTTCTGCTACTAAGTCTTTAAGTTTTTGAATTGCCCTGACAGAAGTATCGTGCATACTGTTTACTGCTCCGATAGGAGTATTTATCTCGTGTGCGATTCCTGCCACAAGCAGACCAAGAGAGGCCATTTTCTCCGACTGTATTAATTGAGCCTGCATTTCTTTTAATTCTCGGTTAGTTTTTTCAAGACTGTTGACCAGATCGCGAATCTCCGTAATGTCATCGAATATCCAGACTTTGCCCAGTTCTTCGCCTTTGTTGTTTAATACCGGCAGCGCATCAATCAGGATAAATCGTTCACTGGGTTCATTCTTGCATATGTTCAAAGCGCCTTTGAACTTTGTATATTTTATCAAACTTTCAAATTTCGGAGCAGACGGATTTTTCCAGATACTCTGGAGTTCCTTATGAAACTGGTTTTTATCAGTAAAACAGTGCTGGATAGACTGGCTGAACTCCTGAAATTGCTTGCCGATAATAGAATCCTTCTCAATATGAAAGAAATCTTTTACCCTGCCGTTAGCCGTGGCTATTTTGCCGTAGCTGTTGACCATAACTATAGCCGAAGGTGAAGAATTAAGAATCGCTTCTAATCCTTCCCTGCTTTTGGTAAGCTCTTCAAATTGGCTGTCTTGTTCGCGACGGTTCTTTTCTAACTCTTCACGTATAGCAAGCATCTTAATATTCGCTCTGGCCAGTTCCATAGTTTTCTGTTCAAATAGTCTGGTTTGCTGTTCAAGTTCATCAGTTCTGAGCTGAAACTGCTGGCGAAGTGCAAATTCGGATGTAATATCGCGAGCTATGCCGTCGCTTCTTACTACCCTGCCATTTTCAACTACCATTTTACGGCTGGTTTCTATCTGTTTCGTCTCACCGGACTTGGCAATCATTTTGGTAATAAACCTGATCGAACCAGTATACAAATCTTCTATATCTTTCTTGTGACGTCTTATCCGCATTTCTCTTTCTTCAGGGTCGATAAAATCAAAAACTGACTTACCTAGCAGCTCAGCAGGTTTGTAGCCCAGAATTTTTTCAATTGCAGAGCTGACACTGATAAATTCGCCTTTGGGATTTAGTGAATAGACGATATCCGGCAGATTAGACATCACCTGATCCAGATTTGAATCTCTATTTTTTGCTTTATCTTTCATTATGAAAATGCTCTACCCAGTAAATATAGAAAATAACGGATTGAAATAAAAGCGATTCGAATCTGACTTGGTCAGCTTTGCATTAGATTTTTACTAAATAGTTGCGAGAACTACCTGAAACGGGGTTTAATTAGAAGCAAATCAAGCAAGTGATAAAGAGAAGCTGTTAATACTCCAATCGCCACCAGTTCAAAACTCACATTAAGGGACGGCAGCCAGGAAAAAAGATTTGTTGAAACGGTAGAAATGAAATTGCTGATAAAAGAACCGCTGCTTTGTACAACAGTCGAAAGACTGATAACACTTAACAGTTCAAGCACAGCAAAAGTTGACAGGCCAAGAACAAAAGGCAGCAAGGATACTAATATTTGGTAATTGGTCTCTGTGGACTTTAGTGCTTTCGCTCTGAGCAAAACATTTTTGGTGAAGTCCGGGCTAATTTCGATATCATCCGCATACTCAATCTTTGAAAACAACTTCTTATACTCTGTTAGTTTTTCCTGGCAACTAGAGCATGATGAAAGATGCTCATCATAGAAAGTTTTGCGAAGTCTGTTCTCTTCCGACAATAATTCCTGTATTTGATAATCGGTCAGATGTTTCAATTTAGCCATTCCTCGCTCTTATACTTCTTTTCTAATCTCTCTTTTAGAGCCTGCCTCGCTCTGAAAAGATAACTCTTAACTGTCCCGTCGGGAAGACCTGTTATATCACTTATCTCTTTGTATGACAAATCGTCAAAATGATAAAGGCTGACTATTATTTTCTGCTGTTCTGGGAGTTGGCTGATTTCTGCGCGCAAAATTTCACCATAATTTCTTTGAGTTGCAAAATGGTCAGGTTGGTGACCATTTCCGTTTATAGACTCAAGAAATCCTTCCCGGCTGCCCATATCTTCCCAAAGGTCATCATGCCTTTTTCCTATATGATTTAGTGAAGTATTATAGGCGATTTTTCCAATCCAGCTGGACAATTTGCAATCTCCCTTAAACCCTTTCAAACCCTGATATACCTTGATAAATACATCCTGACAGATATCTTCTCGTTCCTCTATATCTTTCACTATTCTAAAGACAATATGGAATACGAGCTTTTTATACTGCTCAATAAGCTCAGCAAAGGCAATTTTCTCCCCGCTCAAAACGCGGTCAATCAGGTTTTTGTTTTCAGTCATTCTGACACTGTATACGACAGTTTAGGCAAAAAGATGTTACAATTTTAAAATTAATTCATTCTTGCAACAATCTGCTCTGAGAGCGGTCAAATATGGCAGAGACAGTCAAATTGAACCTAAACCGAAAGGAAGCCATCAATGGATACTGAAATATTTGTAGTGGGGATAGTGTTTACTGCATTAGTAATGGTAGTTAAACTGTTTACTGAATACCTGACCCGAAAGAGACTGATAGATGCCGGCCTGGTAGACGAAAAAGTCAAATTCCTCTTCAGGGGTTACGGTAAGAGCCATAATTTGAATAATGTTAAATGGGGTATGATTCTGGTAGCAATTGGTATTCCTTTTTTATGGCACGAGATGGCCCCTTACCGTGTCTCAGGCGAAAGCGTTATCGGCATGGCGCTGATATTGGCAGGCCTGGCCTTTGTAATCTACTACTTTATATCCAAAAATCAGTTAGACAGTGCTAAGGACAATAACCAGCAAGGTTAAGTAAGAGACTTCAAGAGAAAAGCACGAATAGCAGGTCGTTAATAAGGCGACCTGCTTCTCTTTTTTCATTCAAAAAAATGTTGACAGTTTAGTGAAATTCACTTAACTTATTCATACTGTACCAACACTAAACCCTGCAGGCGTACAAATGAATATAAGATGCTTAGTCAATGCTCTGGCGCTTTTGATAGTTCTTCCATTGTCGACCAATTCTCTTCCTCCGGTCGGACAAAACGCGATGGAACAAAATGACTCAAATGAAAAAATCTACGACACTCAGACCTGGATAGACGCTAATAAAGTTTTAATGTTTGTTACCAACAAAGGTTCCTTTGCCTATGACCAGGGCGGTATTTTTGGCAAAAATGACGGCTTCTACTACCCATTTCTCAGCCTTAACGATATTCAGAACGGCATAGCCACCAACACCGTTTGCTTTGCTGCAGGAATATGGATTGCCGGAGTCAACGCTTCAACTGGAGACACTCTGGTTACTGTGGCTGAATATTCCGATGATTACTATCCAGGCCCAATGAGCGGAGGGACATATATTCCCGGCGCAGATACAGACCCAGCTTACCGCGTTTATAAACTCTATAATGATAGCTTATCATTAAATCCCAACCAAGATTATCTCGACTGGCCTGTTTCTCAGGGTGCTCCTCTGGATTCGTTGGGGAGTCCGGAAATCTTAGGTGACCAAACACTCTGGACAGTTTTTAACGATGCCAATAATTTATCTCATACTAATGATGCCAGTTCCGTACTTGGACTTGGCGTAGAAATCCAGCATACATCCTGGGCCAGCGACCAAACTGGTGACGATACCCTCCCTCACCCGATTGGAATCTCTGTCCTTCAGCTCGGTACCACTTCACTTCAAGTAGAAGTTGAAATAATTGAGCCGTCAGCAATGACAGACTTATACTATATGGTGATTATTGAAGGAGACTCAAGCCTGGGAGCGGTTTGGCATCTAATTAATACTTCAACAGGCGATACAGTTCTTTTTAACCAGACTACTTTTAACGCTGAGAACACGATCGTCACCGATGGCTTTCTGGTGTTGGTATCCAACCCTAATGCAAATTTTGTAGGTTTTGAAGTTGTTGCCAATGGTAGTGGTCCGCTGAATCCTCCCCTAAGCGGGGCATTCAATTTTCAGGG